>JAFGOZ010000456.1 GCA_016926235.1 Bacteroidales bacterium
ACACCGGCCTTATCAGGGAGCACTGCGCAAAAATACTCACGTTAGCTCGAAAATTCAACTGTTTTCTGGGACGGTAGGGTGATTGCGTATAACAGCTGATCGGAAGTCGAAGTATATATATTTTAATGTATATATCTTTCCTGATCAATGGGATGAAGCAAATCAGAAAGTCCGGAAGAACCATACAAATGCCTCACAAATCAATACGTTGATTAAAAACAAATTGGCGGAAGCTCAACTCATTTATTTAGATCAGGAAATCCGAAAGAAACTTACCACTTCAACGGAACTTAAAAATCTGATTAAACGGAAAAGAAATGGAATTACTTTTTTTAAATATGCACAGGAATACCTTAACGATCTTTATGGTTCAGGAAAAATTAAAGTATACAAATCTGATAAATCAAGGATCGAGAATTTCAAAAAGTTCATGAATAATAATGATCCGTTTTTTGAGGATATTTCCACAGAAGTATTGAAGCAATTTGTAAACTATCTGAAAGGTAAAAAAAGTTTAAAACCTCGGAGTATTATCAATCATCTGATTCTTATACGAACACTTTACAATAAAGCCATCAGCGATAGTATAGTGGAGCAAAACTATTATCCTTATGGTCGGGGTAAACTTACTATACGAATTCCTGATAGCCAGAAAATAGGATTGGATGAAGTAGAGATAAAAAAAATTGAAAAACTTGGACTTCAGGAAAAGTCAATGCTTTGGCATACACGGAATGTATTTTTATTATCCTTCAATTTTGCCGGTATGCGCATTGGTGACTTGCTGCGGCTTAAATGGGGCGATTTTAGGGATGGGAGACTTTTCTATGTAATGGGCAAGAATAACAAACCCGGAAGCATTAAAATCAATTTTAAAGCAACAGAAATTCTGGAACGCTATAAGCCTGAAAATCCTGATCCAAAAGACTATGTATTCCCTGAATTAAAACAAGCCAACCAAAAAGATCCGGTGGATATGGAACGAAAAGTTAACAATGCAACTAAAAATTTCAACAAATCTTTAAAGACTATTGCCAAATTGGCTGGAATCAACAAAAACCTTTTTAACCACATCGCTAGGCATTCTTTCGGTTATATTGCCGGAGATAAAATTCCTATTCATATCCTTCAAAATCTATATCGGCATTCCTCCATTATTACAACAGCGAATTATCAGCAAAGTTTTACGAATAAAGAGATTGATAATGCGATTGATAAAGTGTTGGATTTTTAGGCAATCCAAAATCTTAATAAATTTCAATAATGGGGTTACAATAAGTTCATAGATTTTGGCAAATGTTTAATCAGCCTTTACAATCATAAAATATTTTACTTAAGTATTGTTGAATGCATTAAGAAAATTAAATGAAAGCAAATCTCCTCTTATTTTTATTTCACTTAGCATTTTTTTTGATAGAATCATACAATTAATTACAAAACAATACATACGTTTCATTTATTCTTTATTAAAAAGAAACATTTAACAACTTCATTCAATTTGCATTTAGTATCATTGCTTTTATTCTATTTCATTCAACCTCTTAAATGTAAAACGATCTTCCCTAGTTTTAGGATTTAACATTACACATGGGGGGAGATTATACGTTCGGGTAATTTGAAAAGCCTCTTTCGAGGTTATTTGTCCGTCTTTCCAAATCAGATCGAAGTGAAACTGCATATCGCCCGGGCAATCGTGCTGAAAATTTACTTCCCACATATTGTTGTATACCATGGCAAGTATTTTATTAATATTGTCTGGTGGTGATTGCTGTTTTGATGCCAACTGAGGTGCAGAGAATGATACCAGTGTTGCATCGCGGCTTGACCACAGCCAGCTTCCGGTTTGAGCCGCATAATTCACCCAGCCATCGATAGTAAAGAAATCGGTACAGGTGCCGGATATCTGATCGATATATGGTCGGAATTCCTCTCCTCCGCTACTTGCAATAGGAAATGCATCTTCATCAGGCATAGGGAACTCGATATAAAATATCTCAGGATTGGACGATGAATACCGATAAAACTCAATATCAAGGGAAACTCTCGGTTCATTTTTCCAGATTTCCAATGTTCGGGTGCCTTGTTTCAGTCTTGGATGGTAAAAACGTTGTGTGTAAATAATGCTGAAAGGTGTTTCTTTTTTTTGGACATTTTCATTTACGGTGGCAACTATTTGTTTTGTTGAATGTGATACCTTTTCCATTCTTTTCAGGCTGTCCTTTTCATTCCATATTTCGGGTTCAATACTTCGTCCAACTGTTGACTCCAGGGAAAAAAATTTCCCTGTTTCGCTGGTAAAAAGAGCTTGGTGCATTCCTTCCCATTGAACTGAATGAGGCCATCCATTTTCATCAACTTTAAGCTCCGGTCCCGGCAGGTTGTTTTCAACCAAAATAGAATCCTCAGATAAAAGAAATCGTTTATACGAATTTGCTTTTAATTTATTAACCCAGAACTTAACTTTCTGATTGTCTGTAAAAATATTATTTGATTGGTCTGAGTCGGGTTCTTTCACAGATTTATAATCAACTTCCCGAAAACTTATCTTGTCCAGATCAATCCATCCGGTATACTCAGTATCCCCGGTATTAACCACGTAAAGTCCTTCCAGCTGGTTGGTAATAAGTTTTCGCATTCTTTGTGCTACCAACCATTTTGCCTGTTCATACGGACGATAGGCATAAATATTTTTTTCGACTAAATGCCCCTGGTTAAAAAAACCATACGGATTTGAGGTAGCCTCATTGGCAGCAAAAGTATGCTCATAGAACCTGCAAAGCAAACAATCAATTTCTTTTACTTTATTCAATACGTTTTCATCGTTTCCTCCCCAAACAGGAGATAAAGCAGCCTCCACATAATTGCCGGCATGCCTTGAGGCTGCCAATTCCCGAGGCGATGAAGCACCTCCGAAAGCCCACCAGTCTGGCCATTCTCCTTTAGCAATAGGGAGATTTTTCCCTACTCTCTTTTCGATTCGGGCCATTGCTTCCGATGCCGTTGTTAGCCTTAGTTTTGGGACCAGGTTT
Source organism: Bacteroidales bacterium (assembly GCA_016926235.1). The sequence continues at coordinate 3,030 of JAFGOZ010000456.1, forward strand.
AGTTCGTTCCATTTTTTTATAAAATCTGTCAAAGGTGGGAAAGGTCCGTCGTTATCAATCCTCCATTGATTTGTGATTGAGACAGTAATAAAATCATAATTATAACCTTCCTCCTTCATTTTTTTTATCTTTTCCAGCAATATCGAATGGGTTTTACGAACAGACGCTTCATCAGCCTGAAGGATGTCACCGATTCTCGGTGTCCGGAATTGTGTATTACTGGCATTGCTCTGGACATGCCGCCAGTCTCTTTCAGTAAGAAGGTTGTATCCAAACCAATAGGGAAACGATTGCCATACCAATATCTTTCTTCCATCCGGCATCTGCCACCAAAAACCTGATGGTTGAGGGAAAGGTGCACCACCCCAGTATGTGTTAATGCCGTTCCAAATGTATTTCACTCCTTTATCCAGAAGCCGGGTTGCTGCAGCTCTTGAAAAACCATTGACATCATGCTGGATACCAATAGCAGGTTTAAATTCTTGCCACAATTCATTGGGAATCCAGTTTAAAGCAAGGTCCCACTGCCTGGCATTTAAAAAGGGATGAACATTAAAAGGCAAGGCAGAAATATCTATTTGTCCGTTATTGATCAGGTTTTCCAATTCCAACCTTCTTTCAGGTGATGCTTTTACCCACCATTTATAAACCACGTCAAGAGCTTCGGCTGTCCAGTAAAACCTCTCGTCTTCAGGCAGATTGCTGGTTGCACTCGCTGCATCAATAGCAATATCCAGGAATTTTTGTTGAAGCTCTTCAACAATATATGGATGGTCAGTGTAACCGTAATCGGTATGCGTACAATGAATGATGTCAATGTATTCAATTCCCGAAGTTCCATTAGAGTTTATAACTTTTTGTGCATTTGTAGCTATTCCTGAAGCAATAAACAGTAATAATGAATAAAATATGATATTATTTATCATTTTAGTTAAATTTTTATTTGAAAAAAGCTACTTCTTTATCCAGAGAATACTCTTTCATGGGTATCAGGACTTACACAGCCCAGGATAGTAGTCTAAGGGAAAGCAATAATTTCAGGTTACCGGATCACACTTACTTTGATCTTCGCCGGCTTGCTGCACCGGATGCCATCCAGTACCCAAAATCTATATTCGAGCTCACCAGGTTCATCGGGTGCCCTGACCTTAGCTACTGCTGATTGGGAAAGAGCATTGGTTAACCATACACCATCGGTACCCCAACGGTATATTAGCGGCTGCTCCTCAGGATCATAACTGCGGGAACCATCTATTTCGAAATTCTCACCGCATTTTACTTTCAGTCTTTTGGGTGCAACTGCCACAGGTTGCTTATTGATATATTGAATTTCTTTCGGAACCGGCTTATGGATTATTTCCGTTGGAATCTTCGGACTCAACAAACTGGTGCGTATTGTGTATTTTCCGCAAACCATATTACCGGAAAGAAATTCCGTATTGAACTGGGTCAGATCCATAAAGTAGTATTCGGACTGATCCCCGGCATTTATCCTGATGAGAAGAAGCCCTTCCACGCTCCAGACATTAGGCGTAAATGCTGTTCCGCTGGTTTTTGTACCAAACGGGTTCCATACTTCCACTGCCCCGTCCACTGTATCAGTCTCAGGATCATCCCAGTCATCATCAGTTATCCCCGGGAAGATAAATCTTCCTTCACCATCTGTCTGACCAGTAAATTTCGGACGATCAGCAAAATATTTTTCTCCACTGTCTTCAACAGGAGCCTGCGAAACATGATAGACATAAACAGCCGCATTAATTAACGGCTGGTCATAGGCATCTTTGATCAGCAGCCAATTTGCCCTGGTAGGGATTAACATACCCTGGGTACCCCAGAACCGGTCCTGACGATATCCTTTGTAGTACATAACATGACCGGCTTGTGACGGATGCAGCCATAGCTGACATCCATCCATCAGGGAAGGATAACCCACATAGCAAGGTATATTTATCCCTCCTGATGCCTGCAAGGTATTATCTCCGATTACCACAGGCATTACAGCAGTGCCTGCCACATAATTACCGCTATTATCCGTAATAAATACATTATTGCTCTTTACTGGATATCCGTAAAGGTCCGGCTGACTTAGAATTGTGTGTCCGAATTCATGAATTATGGCACAATCGATTGACATTAGGTCAATAGGTTCATTAACAGGAAAGCCTCCGTCATAATAAATCATTTTTTTATTGTACGGTTCCTCTTCCCATTCAACGCCAGTCAACTCTGTAAATGCATCAATCCGGTAAGTTTCTTCCACACCGTTGGGTCCGGTAGTTGGCCAAACAGCTTCATGGAGCATTACGTCCATACGTTGCTTTTCAGCTCTTAACCAGTCATAATAACTCAACGAACCCACATGGTTTACCTTTTGTTCTGATAAACATGAGCGGAGAATATCACGTTTAAATCCTATCTGAATTGGCCTAGCATCGCACAGTTCGCTGATTGTATTGTTGACTTCACAAAGTTCATCGACTTTGTGGTCATAATCCAGCTCAAGTTTCATCCATGTTGAACGATTAGGGAAAGGATATTCGAATGACACCTCAGCTTCTTCTCCTATGTAAAGCGGCTGGTTAAATACTGATTCCATAACTTTTACCGGTTTTTCCGTTCGATCCAGGCGATAGTTCCTTATCGTATCAGGAAAAAGTGAAAGCCGGATTCCTGTCCCCGGCTTTAACGGCTTATTTCCGAAATTTCCAAACCGTACATGAACTATTGTCGGTTCTCCCGGTTCAGGACGATTCTTTACGGCATTGTTCCTGTAAGATGGAGTGAGCTGCAAGCAAATAATCCCGACATCAGGCTTATCAGCAGAAATGACCGTAAGAGGGTAATGAACTTTCTGATTGTGAAATTCAGAGAATACCTTACACTGGCCGGGACGAAGAGCCTTAAGACGTCCATTACCATCGATTTTGGCAATTTTTGAATCACTGGTTGACCAACGAATCAGTGGTTTGGCATCAAAGTAGCCCCATTGGTCATAGCGCACTACATGTTCGATTACAGGTTCCCATATCCCCTGCTTACAAGCGAACAAACCAAACTGTTTTTCAAATCCGGCTACAGCCCTCAAATCGGAGGGAACACGAGTCGGTTCCAAATCAATTTGCAAGGAATCGTAAGGTGCTGTCCGGAAGTAATCACGGTATACGCATGCTTTCATGCCATGATTTCCCTCAGCACTAAGGTCAGATCGTATGATCAGTTCATCGTAAACAACATTTCCTGAACCATCGCCCAAAGTGAGATTATCCGGTATTGCTAAAGGATCAAAAATACCATGTGGAGTTATAGGTCCGTCAACAGCTACTTTATCTATCCAAAGCGCCAGTCCTACTTGTTTTCCATTATTGCTTACCCAGCCAACCGCAATATGATGCCATTCTCCCGATTTCCAGTTGTTTACGTTAGAACGTGCAACAGTCAGGCCTTCAGGGGTGGTAAGTTCTGCCCTAAGCATTCCAAGTTCAGATTTTTCGACAATCAATTGTCGCCCATTGACCTTGTTTGTGTGCCATAAATGGCGCTTTTTTTTGTCTGATCCACTCCACTGACATTGAATCCAGACTTCAATCAGTCCTTCTGCCGGATTTAGATTCATGTTTGTCAGTGTAACTGGCCCGAGAGGCCGGATTCCTGTTCCTAGAGTTCCTGAAACAAGAGATACCGACGGACTAGCAGAAAGTTTGGATGGCGTAACAGGAAACTGAGCATCAGTGAAGTATGCAGTTTGTATGGTATACTTTGTATTTATGCTACGGCTTCCGGAAAATAAGCATACAAGAATCATTAGTGCTGTAAAGATTAAGCTTTTTGAAGAAGTAAAATATCGCATAATTCTATGATTTACCATATTTGAGAAAAAAATAGTTATCGGGTAAATAAAAGCTTATCTATTCCCACCAAATTTGCGGGATTAGCTCTTTTGTCTCCTTCTATCATGATTAAAGTCAAAGTATTGTACCCTCCATGTAAAACATGAGTACCCAGATTAATCTTCGAAGTAGTGATTCCGGACGATTGATATCCATGAAATATCCCGGCTTTCTTATTGTTAATCAGTATCCGTACGGATCCGTAGTCTTCAGCCTTAGTGAATATACCCCATATATTGCATGTAACTTTTTCAGGTATTCTAAATCGAAATTCTGCTGTATCGCCTTTCCCGCCATATCTCCAGTTTACCTGGCCGTAATCTTCTCCTTCTGATGTTCTCAGATAAGCGGCATCAGCGTTCCCGCCCGTTGTTCTGACTATCTGCATATATTCACCTTCAAGAATACCCCGATCGTCTACTGTAGGATTATAGAAATCATCTTTCGATTTTATTACAGGTTGTTTAACATTTTCTATGTCCGGCATTATATTCACATTATAAGGAAATTGAACATACCAATATGCAGTCATAGCATAATTAATGCAAGTTGAATACCAGTGCCACATTTCAATATTTGAACTGATTGATGTAGTAAACGGGATGGCATCCAGTGAACGATGACGCATATTAATTGTCATCTCCGGTACAAAATTGCCAGCTCCTGTCGGCTGTGAAATAAAAGGATGCGAAAATGGTTCCGGATGTCCGAATGCATATCCGTAATAATCTTCGGAACCCGTTCCAATGTTTGATGGAAATGTTTCGCCATCAACAAATATTTTCTCATCGCCTTCGCCCCACCACGTATTTGCCATATTAAAGAGAGTAACCTGATCGCCAACATAAAGTCCTTTTCCTTCGATATCAATATAATTGACATCAAAAAACCAACCTTTTTCATTTCTCGTTTTAACACGATTGTATTCATGCCAGGAGGCGCCGAAATACATACTATTTGCTTTCCAGATATAATCCGTAAGACCAATATTCCCTTCCAACCGGATTGTATCATTCCCGTAATTAATAAACGCAAGTTTGCATTTTTCCCGGAATGGCATTACCCATACCGATTGCATATTCCCTTCTTTTGTTGTTTTATTAACCCATGTTTTGTGAGGAAACATTTTATAACCTGTTCCAAAAAACTCACCTACCGGCACCCAAACTGTTTGCTGCCCATCGAATGCAACTGATAATACAGTTGAACGTAATGCCTGTTCTTTATTGCGACTTTTGAGGACAACGTTTAAATAAGAAATAGCTGCATCTTTTTCATTAATCAGTAAAAGTAATGAATCACCAGGCAGAATTTCCTGATTAAACGTTTCTGTTATTTTTTCAGAAGAAAAATCTGCTAATAAAATTACTTTTGTTTGGTCAAATAACTGTTTTGCTTTTTGAAGCGCTTCTATTGTAAATGTTTCTATTTTTGTCTCTTTTTCGTATTCCCGGTAGCAAATATTGTAAAATACATCAGGCCAGAAATTGTTAGCTTGTTCCCTGAGCGAATCACATTCGTAAGTTATTTTACAATGTTTGGCAAAAGGAATTGGGACATACAAATTATGCCCTCGTTCATTTAAAGGGGCCTCATCGGGTACTGCCTGGCTAAAAGGGGCTTCAGTAAGCATCTGTCCGCTGATTACATCAAAGGGATGCCCCTCTATTTCAGGTATTGAATCATTATCCAAATAAATCCGCAGGATACCGTTCTCTGCCTTCCAAAAGGTCATCCACCAACGTACCACAGCGCCAGGTCCATCATGGTCAAACATCACAAATTCCCTGCGATTGTTACTGCTGTCAACCCTGATGAAATATGACATATCGCCATTGGCATACCAGCCTCTCTCACCAATAGCAGTTGTCTCTCTGTTATAACTGCTCGCCTGTTTAAGTTGGTATTTCTTTTCGGGAAAATATGTGAGTTGTTCCCTATCAGACATTTCCTTCAATAAGGATTTAATTGTCACAGGGTTGCTGCAACTATAACAAAAAAACAAGACAGTAATAAAAATACATCCGTTTAAAAATTTTGGTTTTCTTTTGTACATTTGGTATAGATTTAGAATTATTAATTATTTAACTCAATTTGAAATGGCGAAGCCGGCAACATTTTGCTGTTGATTAAATTACATTCAGGATTATCAGCCCATGCATACCTGATTTTAACCGGCACAGAAACATTTTCTGAAAAAACTATTACCGTATTGCCTTCTATTTGAGCTTCTGCCCAATGATATTTATTATCGTCTCCTGCCAGTGCAAATCCTTTAACGACTCTGCCATCTTTAGTTTTTAGGCTATCAGCAATATGTTCAAATTTGATTTTAACTCTATTACCTGTTATTTCCCAAGAAATCGGTAAAGGTCCTGAATAAACAATACCCTCATAACCATATGCCAACTTTAAAGCCTGCAGGCTCAGTCTTTGTCCCACGTCTTTTTTATTAAAAGGATGAATGTTTCGCGTCTCTCCAATATCAATTGTAACAGCCATACCAGTGTTTGGCAACACGAGGGAATTACGTTGTGCCTCCCTGATTTCAGCCCATTTGCTTTCAGTTGGTGCTTCATTAATGTATAAATAATTAGCAAGTTGCACAAATAAGAACGGGAAATTACCCTGCTCCCAGCGCGTTCGCCAGTCCTGGATCATGGTCGTAAAAAGCGGGAAATATTCACTGTAATGATCAACATTCGATTCACCCTGGTACCAAATTGCTCCTTTAATGGAATATCCAATAAGGGGATTGATCATGGCATTAAAAATATAAGCGGGTTTTTGATTAAAATGGACTACATCAGGGATTGGAGGTTCAATATGATTGTTATATTTCCAACCGCCTTCTAGATTTATTTTTTCATTATCGGGAGTTGCAAGGTACATGGCATCCTTAAGCCCGATGTGCACCAGGTTCGACCAGGGGCTGGTTGCCCTTATTGCCAGTATATTTTCGCCATTTTTTACATCCGAAGCAAGAATTTTAATGTTCCGGACATCCTCATAGCTCAGTTTTGTACCGTTAAAATAAACGTCGTGAAAAATATATGCCTGTCCGATATTCAAGGTATATTGTTTTTTTTCACTCACCCAGTTTTTCTTAACATGGACATCAAAAACTTTCCTTACCCAAACCACATCACTCAAGTTAGTTTTGGGCAATTGAATTGTTTCCCAGGCCGAATCATCAAAACCGATGTCGGCATACCCATTCATAAAACCTTCCTCTGACTTAACAATATTACATTTTAACGATTCAAGTTTATCGGCTTCCTCAAATTTCCGTTCCCATTCTTTTTCTGTTAAAGTATTCAGTTTTAAAGCTTCATTCCTATAAAATGGCAAAGTCACTAGCATTTCCTGACTTGTCCATGCTTCAGCGGGAGTTGCTCCCCAGGTAACATCAATAATGGCTACCGGTACGTTAAGTTCATTGTATAAATTTTTAATAAAAAACCATGCAACTGCCGAAAACTTTTTAATTGATTCATTAGTGCAAACAACCCATTGCCCTTCAGTAAAATTAATATGTGGAACAGAGGAAAGTTTATTTTTAACATGGAAATACCTAATGTTTGGAAAATTGCCGTTTGCCATTATACTATCGTACCGTCCATCGTTAATATCCATCATTCGAAATTCCATATTCGATTGTCCGGAAGCAATCCATATTTCGCCGAACATAACATTTTTAAACAAAATAATCGTATCTGACTTTACTTCAAGTGTGTAAGGTCCTCCGGCCTTATGAGGAGGTAAACAGGCGTTCCAGTTGCCATTTATATCGGCATAGGTATAGGTGGATTCACCGTCAATATTCAATATTACTTTTTCTAATGGATTTGCCCAACCCCAGACTTTACAGGGTACATTTCGCTGCAACACCATGTTATCGGCAAAGATACGGGGCAGGTTTAAACCGAAAGCAACTCCTTGTTTAAAAAGGAAAAGGATAAGGAATTTTATAACCAGCTTTTGTTTCATAACAGATTATATCTTTTTTAAGTAAATATTGCTTTAATTAATTCACCTTCCAGAAAAGACTTCAGCATTTCATCGACCATTTAATAATAATTGTTTAACGTCACTTTCTGGCAAATTCTATTTTCAGCATCCCCGCTGGCATAAATTTCTTTAAGATCCTTGAATCCCAGTTCAACGGTTTTGTTATATGCCGCTGAATGGTTGCCAGGTCCTGGTGTATCCATTTCACCATAATGTAATATGCCTTGCCGGGGAACATTAAGTCCGGTTATATCGCTTCGATCTATCCATTTCAGGATATCCGGGATACAGCGAGCCGGAGCATTGAAGCAGGTTGCAAAAATCTCATCAACTGATCCGGGTGATTCGCTGCAAAAAATATTATTCATACACTTTGAAAATACCGGATAATACAAAACAAGGTCACCTCGAAATGAAATACCTTCCACATCAACACTTTCACCATTATATGCATTTGTCATCCAGTTTTCCCTGGCAATCAGATCGGTAATGGTTTCGCCAAGCAGTGCTTTATCATGTTGAAATCCTTCTGTGACCAACGTAAATTGACGGCCAAGGGTGACCCAATAATCAATGTTGTCAAATTCCATGTTACTGGCCAAATCACCTGAAGTACTGAATCCTCTTAATTCAGAATAAAAGATAAGGCATCCTTCTCTTATTAATTCCAAAGCATACCGGTGATGGCAATCATCTTCAATACCAGTTGATGATTCTACCGTGCTATGTCCTAGTACTGACATATCAATATTTTTCATTTTTATTCCCGGAGTAGGCAGATATGACCGGATTGACAACTGTGAATTAACCTCCATAACCAAACTGCAGTAAGTTATTCCTTCATTAATTATTGACCAAAGCTCCATGACTTTCCCTTGTAAGTTCATATACAAATAATTCTGAAAATCTATTCAGAACTTCAGTTTTCCAATGTTCACAGGCACTCATGTAATTTCTATATGAAATTTCCTGTTCAGTATTTAAGTATCTGAACTGAAGATTCAATTCATCTTTTTTTATCAGGGATTTTTCAAGTGCTGAAAATTCTTCCTTTGTTACATTTCCCTCTTCATTTCTCTGTCTGGTTAATATATTATCACATCCGGATAATAACATCCGCAGAAGTATTCCGAAATAAAACAGATTTTTCATATTTGAATTTTTATATTTATGTTTGAAAATATAAACTAAGGCAGATAGGCTTATTGACTTTTTTGTATCCAGATAAAGTCGATACCAATGGGCAAATTCCCCTGATGAGAAGATTTCAGAATTAATTTTTGCATACCCTTTTTAAGTTCCACCTGGTTGGAATCAAACGTGCGGGATAGAATACCATGTTCAGTATGAAAATCAATATTGCTGCCTTTTTCCATGAAATCATATTCATTGATCCTTGCCCCACATGCGCCTGATTGATCTGTCAAACGGGCCGTAATGTATACTTTATATTTCCCATCCTCAGGAATCGGTAAATTAAGTACCAATTCATCGTTTAACGATTTCGGTTCCCATACTAACAATTGATTGCCAGACCAAAGCCTTCCCGAAACAAGTGAAAGATTATTCTTTTTTTCTGCAAGATCTTCGGCCTGGTAATATAATGCATCTGTAGGGCTTTTTCTGACTGGAATATATCTTTTTTCAGGTAAGATCAATTTTCGCACATCTCCCGGAGAAATTCTGATGTGATCATCATGCATGCCGGGAAAACCATAATGATAAACTATTCTTGCATAAATAAACCCAGGTATTGTTTTATGAGTAAGCAGTTCCATATAAAAACCAAACTGATTTTTATATGGAATGTCATCCAAAATATGCCAACGGTAGTTTGTTATAAAACCGCGGGTACCTGGCCCGTCATTGCAAGGCTGTCCACAGTATCCGTAGGCAAAAATATCAGATGAAGACCATGTATAATTGAAATAATCTTCAGAACCTGTACCAAAGAAAACAGGAAAACTGTTATCATCCACAAATATTTTTTCATCCCCTTCTCCCCACCAGTCCCAGTAAACAGGTGGTACCTCAACAGGATTCATCAGATGAATAGCTGCACCAACATACCGGCCTTTACCGCTAGTAAGAAGAAAAGGAATATCATAAGGACGTTCACCGGAGGCGATCAGATCATGATCGACCCTCCAGCGTGCCCTGAAATACATAGACCTGTTATTAACCCATGCATATTTAGTTATATTTATACTACCTGTCAGAGTAATATCATTGTCTCCCAGATTTTCAATCTGAATGGTGGCTGATTCTTTGAATGGCATAAAAAAACGGCAAATCATTGAACCATCTTTTAATACGGTAAAAGGTAAAGACTGGTATGGATGAATTCCTGCAGCTGTACCAAAAAAATCACCAACCGGTGATTGTACTTGGGGTTCGGAAGCATTATCGAAAGAAATATTCAGAACAGTTTGTCTCAATGCCGATGATAAGTCAGCCGCAAGCACTTTCATTTCAAAATACCGAATGGCTTTATTACCGGTAACTTTAATAAGGTCCTTTATCTGTCCGCTTTCCACATTTAAAGCAAACTCTTGTATATCAGACTGGTTTAGTTCGAAATTGGCATCGGGGTCTTTTAATACTTCTGCCACCTGCCTTATTTGTTTGGTAAAGGTTTTTATATCGTCGGTTTTAAAAGTAATAACTCTTGTACCTTCTTCATATAACCGCACATTCACATGATAAAAATGCAGATCCATCAGATTACCAATCCATATAATCTTGCATCTTTTTGCAAACGGAATCGGATAATAGCCAGCTGCGTATTGCGTAAATGTTCCATCAAATAAGGGATTATCAGATGAAGCGAGCACTTTGTAGGTATGTTGAAAAAAATCATTTGCATCCCCTTCATATATAGGAACTGTATTATCATCAAGATATAATTTTACTGTGCCGTAAATAGCTGCTGTCCAAAGCCTGACAATTGCTCCGGGACCTTTCACATCGCATACGAGATATTCTCCAATTCCTTTTTTATCAGGCTCTTTTAATACTTTCTCAAAACCGGGAATCGATTCACCTCCAAAACCATCAGAATTATCAAACCATCCGGGAACATCCTGATTAATGCTCCTTCTGTCATATGATGAGAACTGAATAGTGTTATATGCAGGAGAAGGAAATTCCGCAAGGTTTTCCAGAGTAATCATTTCCTGAAGTAAGGTTCCGGTAGTAACTTCCTGGCTTTTAGTAGAGTGCGGAAATCCCACAATGATATATAAAACAGCAATAATATACAATGAAGTTGTATTTGTTTGAGTACTTTTTTGTCTTAATTTATTTATTGTCATAAGATATTTATTATTTATAAGTAAAGTAATCACTTATATCTTCCAAAAAAATCTATTCGCTTCACAAACAGAAGCCTGGTATTTATTACGTCTTGATTTTCAGTTTCTTTTTGTTTCAATTCAGTTATGTGCATTTTTCTATAAACCTATACATTTTAACCACATGAAGAAGAATTCTCTCAAAACTGCGGTTAAAGAAACGTTCTGCCATCATAGGTGGAATTTGATATCCGAAACCAATTTCTAAGAAATGTCTGAACAATAAGGGACTGGTGAGTTTTCGGACAGTGGTCTCAGGTGTTATTTTGAAGTAATAATCGGGCTGGGATAGCGATTGGCAACCCTTTAACACAAATAAGAAAAACTGTAACAAAAAAAATCTGTTTTTCCCCTCAATACAAACATATTTAGATTTTAGATTTTTCATTTGATATTCTTAAATTTGTAAAAGCAGAACCAAGTTATTCATGGTGGAAAAACCGAGCTTCAAAAAAATAACTTAAAGATTTGATATAGTAGGTTCTATGCTAAAATGATACCTTGTAATCGTACTATAAATTTTATTTGGATAAAGTATTACTGATGGAAAACCCGGTTGGTTTGGTGAGTCGGGAAAATGCTGTGTTTCCAAGACAAAAGATTCCCTAAAACGAAATGGCTTACCATATTTTCCGGTATCTGAACCATTCATAAAATTACCACCATAAAACTGTAAACCCGGTTCCTGGGTAAAAATATCCATTCTCCGCCCACTTTCCGGTTCAATAACGCTTGCCGCCATCGACATAACTTTGTGTCCAGGTTTGTTTAGTACAAAGTTGTGATCGTATCCCAAACCATGTTGCAACTGTTTATTTTCTTCCTGTAAGTCCAGGTCTTGTCCGATAGGTTTTGATTCCCTGAAATCGAAGGGAGTGCCTTCAACCGCTTCATTCCGACCAAAAGGGATCAAGGTTGAGTCAACCGGGGTGTAATAATCGGCATTGATTGTAAGAAGATGGTTGTTGATAGTACCTTTTACTTCACCAGTAAGGTTGAAAAAGGCGTGATTAGTAAGATTGACCGGCGTTGATTTATCGGTAATTGCTTTATATTTAATTATCAATTCATTCATACTGGTTAATACATACTGTACCTCTACCGCGAGATTTCCGGGGTAACCCATTTCACCATCTTTTGACAAATATGTAAGGACAAGGGATGAATCAGTAACCGACTTTACATCCCAAACAACATTGTGAAAGCCGCCCGGACCGCCATGTAAGTGATTGGGTCCATTATTCAGTGGCAATATATATTCTACTCCTTCTAATTTGAATGTTCCTTTAGCTATACGGTTGCCAACCCGGCCAATTAAAGCGCCATGATACTTTCCTGTTGCCTTAAGATAAGTATTAATGTTGCTGAAGCCAAGTACAATATCCCCGGATTCTCCATTCCGGTCAGGAACGCATAAACTCACAATCCTGCCGCCATAGTTGGTAATAGCGGAAGAAATATTTCCATTTTTCAAAAAATAAAGATCGGTTTGTTTGTTATTGATTGTAGTTATGAAATTCGTCCTTCGCAGATCAGAATTATTTAATGATGTTCTTTTTTGGTCGCATCCCAGTTGGAATAGGAGAATAGCAGCTGATAAATAAAGAATTTTCATATATTAAATATTTAAATTAAAGAAATTGTCAATAATTTTTTGCCCATGCTTTTTAATCATTTCTGGTTCTCTTTCCGGGTATGTCTCATTGCTTTAACTAATAATGTAAGTTAATTAGCTGTTTAAAAGGCTCACACTCTTCATTCTATTTGAAATGAGTAATCTGCAGATTTTGAGAATAAAATTATTTCCTTCATTCGTAAAAAAATTTTTAATGTTTTTGATAAATAAACTATCCTACTGAACTTTCAGTATTTTATTAACCACGGTTTTTCCTTCTCCCGCAGACTTTTGGCAGAGCAAGGAAATCGCACAAAGACAAATAAAACAGGAACAATACACAGTAAAGTTGCATATGTTTGAGAACTTTTTTGTTTTAATGAATTTGTTGTCAAAAAAATATTTTCTGTTGATAAATAAAATAATTTCTCATATATCATTCCGAAAAAGCCAACTCCATTTTCACTGCCAAAAGTTAGGTGCTTGCTATATTTTGATTTTTAGCATCTTTTTGTTTCATATCAGTTAAACATCATTTCTTAATAAACCTGTACATTTTCACTGAATGTGGTGGAATTCTGAGACTGCTTATATTAGTCTTCAGCTTTATATCGTTATGTTCCCACAAATCCCTTACCTTGTAATCTTCTAATTTATATGGGTCAGAAGACCAGTAACTATTATTTACACAAAGAAGAAACGCATAATCAACCTGTACATTCTTTATCTCATCGCTTCTGTTAAGTAAACAGACTGCTTTTTCATTATTAGTTAATTCTTTTACCCATATTTCAAAATCCCCGTTATCTCTGTAGCAAAATCCCTGTTTCCCTAGTTTATCCTGATTGACATCAATAACTTCATTATTGGTGAGAATTCCCTTGATTTCAGGAGTCATTTCCCTCACATCATTACCTGCTATAAGCGGAGCAGCTAACATACACCAGAGTGAAAAATGAGTCTTATACTCATCTGTTGTCATTCCTCCATTTCCTACCTCCAACATGTCAGGATCGTTCCAATGACCCGGGCCGGCATAATCAGCCAAATTTCTTTGCATATCGAAATTATACATCATGGCATCCCACCTGTCGACTATGTCTATTGTTGTACGCCATAAATGCCCAACGTCCTTCCCCCATTCCCATGGTTTGTGGTTTCCATGTTCGCACACGCTCAACACGATAGGTCTGCCTGCCTTATATAAAGCATCCCTCATTATTTCATAAGAAGCCTGAGCATCCTGTGTAGTTGTGTAACACCAGTCATATTTTATATAATCTACTCCCCATTGTGCATAAGTACGGGCATCCTGAAATTCATAACCACGGCTTCCTGGCCGTCCTCCACAGGTTTGTGTGCCCGCACATGAATAAATACCAAATTTCAACCCTTTTGAATGTATGTAATCAGCAAGATATTTCATTCCATTCGGAAATCTATCTTTGTCAGCAAGTATATTCCCGTTTTCATCCCTGCTGACCTGCCAGTAATCGTCAAGTACTATGTACTCATAACCAGCTTCTGTCATTCCATTTTTTGCCATGGCATCGGCAATTGATATAATCAGTTTTTCACTGACTTCGGGTCCGAATTTATTCCAGCTATTCCAGCCCATTGGCGGGGTCTGTGCAAGTTTGTCAAATTTCTGCGCCGAAACATCCAGAAACAAAATTATGAGTAATGGTAATATCATTTGTTTTTTCATAGTAATTATGTTTTATTGATTCATTTATTATTCTCCTTTATTCCAGAATTTAATACTTTTCAACCTCATTCCCATTCAACAGTAGTTAACTTTTAATTTTCTTTTCTATTCTTTCATCTGGAAATCATTTCTGGTTCTCCTTCCGGGTATGTTACATTGCCTTACCTAATAATGTAATTTAATTAGCTGTTTAAAAGGCTCATATACTTCATTCTAATTGAAATGAGAAAACTGCAGATTTTGAGAATAAAATAATTTCCTTCGGTCGTAAAAAAATTCTTAATGTTTTTGATAAAAAAAACCTATCCTACTGAACTTTCACTATTTTATTAACCACAGTATTTCCATCTCCTGTAGATGAATTAATAAAATAGATACCAGATGGAATATGTTGTAAATCTATTTCTATCTCGTTTTCACCTGCTATTAAAAGCTTTTTAATACCTGATACTAATCCTTTGCCTTGAATATCTAATATAGAAATATTAATTTCTGAAGGATTGGTTATATATATATTTAATTTTACTTTATCTCTGCATGGATTCGGGTACACCTTCGTAATCTGAAAAGTTGAAGATTCCTGAATAATAGGATTTATATTTACTGAATTATTCTCAATAGCAAAATCCCAAATACCACGACCATAGGTTCCAAATCTGGCTAACTTTAGTTCTTCAATATATTCAACACACCAATAAGTTTGGTCAGGAGCTGTCAAACCATCTAATTCATACCACATATCTTCAGAAGGAAAGTAAACATAAGGTCCCACTTCAGTTGCAGCAAATACCATAGATTCGTCAGGGTTGCAATCTAATTCGAAAACCAGTGTATTTGGCAAACCATTATTTATTGGACTGAATGTTACACCATGATCATTGGAAACATATACCGGAGAATTTGAATAGCCACTCCCGCTAATATATACCCTTTCTTTATTTACAGGAGAAGGCAAAATACATGTACCATACATATGATTGGGTGTAGGTCCTGTAAAATTTTGTGTTTTTTCCCATATTTCCCACCCCGTTGAGTAAAAAAAGTTACCTGTTGATGTTAATACAAACTTGTAATCATTGTCTAAGTCTGAAATGGCAATAGCTGATATACTGGCATAAGCTCCATTGGATGCTTCTTCGCTTGTCCTGAAATTAAATGGCAATTCTTTGCCGGTAATATCAGAACCCGTATATTTTAACTCAATAAGATGCGCATCTCCATTATTATCGAAAGAACCACCACCAATATAAATCATGTTTGCTATTATTCCGTCCATCGATGGTAATGCACAAGTTGGAGGAATCCAAATATATCCACCTCCTTGAAATCCCCACCCTAATATATTTTCACCGAAACCTGAGTACTCAGCATCAGAAAAGAAATATGCAGCACCCGGATAAATTGCCCAAAGGGTTTTCCCTTTATCTGTTGATACCATTGAACCATAATCACCAGTCCAAATCTGGTCAAATTCCCTTTTCCCATTGTTTTCATTATTACTTCGCTGCAATCCCTGATCCTGGCTGCCGGCAAAAATTACCTCCGTGTTACTTTCGCTGGTATACAAGGAATAATACTGGCTTACGTTTTGACCCGATAGCGAAATATTCTTCACTGTTTGTAATTGATCATAGCTTATATAAGAACCACCGTCAGTTGATATAATGGCAAATTCCCTTCCTACATTATCAATAAATGAATTTATTCCAGGTATATCCCAGTGTAATTCAGTTGCAGCTGAATTAATATACTCATATTTCCCAAAATCGCGCCATGTGGTACCTCCATCAGTACTAACAAAACATGGCGTTGCCCCCCAGTAAACCACATTAGTGTTTAAGGCCGATACCTCTAAACTGTTTAAATAAAATGGCAGATGATCAACATTTCCTCTTTTTTCCCAGTTTAGCCCACCATCTATAGACCGGTAAAACCATGTATTATTTGATGTATTACTAGAAAAAGCGACATACAAGTGTATATTAGTACCGCTTAACCTGCCATTGAGCAACACATTACCAAGTTTTTCAACAATATCAACTTTTGAAATAAATTGTAGCTCTCCTTCACTAAATTTATACAGGCTATCAGTCACCATTGCATATAAATCAGTACTTGAATAATCATCAGTCCATATATCAACATTATTAAGTTCTCCTTCTGAAAATTCGCATACGTTCTGAAAATCCGCTCCACCATTAACCGACTTATACAGTACAGTAACTGTCTTCCATTCTGTAAAATTCCATTGAGCAGCTAAAACATATACCGTATTATCTTCATCATTCAACACAACTCCTCTTTTTATTGTTCCCCATTCTTCAACACCGCTAAGGCCGATGGCATCATTCCATGTTCCTCCTTCATTATCGCTATAGCTTACAAAACCATGGTATTTATCACCATGAAAAACAAGTATACGGGTAGTATTATCCTGCTTTAATAATCGTATTGATTTTATATCATCAAATCTGGTAAGATCGTTCAAAGATTGCCAATTGCCATTTAAATCTGATCTCCAAATCACGCCCCCGGCCGAAGCGGAATATATAAATTTTTTTTCACTATCATAGTCAGCCAGCATCATTCGACCTGCCAAATTTTTACTGCCCTTTTCATGCCATGTACCTGTAATTTTACCATCGGCAAAGCTTTCAATAGTCCCACTTTTTAAAAAGTTGCCCGATTCAATTATCCTTTGTTTTTTAAGAAATTTTAATTTTCTGGTTTTGGCATCCATTTCTTTCCAGTCAACATCTGGTGCGGCCCGGTGCATTTGTTCAATATATGCATCACGATCTATGTGCTTATTTTTTCGCTTTCTAAAGTCAACAGGCTTAGGAGGCAATATTTGTGACCCTGTTCCTGAATTTTCTGAATTTTTATTTCCGGGATTATTAAAATAAAGACTCAAAAACAAAATACATAAAGCTACCAGCACATATTTAATTTTAAATAATTTGTGTATCATTTTTACTTGTTGTTGGATTTGCGATACCATTACTTAGCTTTGTTAAACAGCTTTTTGATTAGGTGGCTGTTTGAATAGTTATTCAAACAGCCACTTTCATCTATTTTCCAACCTAATCTTTGGTAATAAACGGAAACCGGTATTCTATTCTCCATGTTCCGGGAGTTAATATCCGGAACCCTGTTCTGATGCTTAGATAAAATCCTATATATTCGTTAAAATCGTCAGGACGCCGGTCTTCAGGTATTATACTATTTCTCGGATCACTAAATAACGCTGTTGTATCAATCTGTGACATTGGGAAATTTTCGGAAATATAGTACGACAAACCAACATCCCACATATAATTTGCAGCAGGCCATGGTACCATAGGAAAATTGAATTCCAACTCTGTTTCAGATACTATGGTATTAACCGAATTATCACCATAATGAGGCAATATATCACCGTTCCATGGTCTTAATAAAATTTCGTCTCCTTGGAAAGGATTCCCGTTTTTATCTATGAATTGGAAATATACTTTCACTCCCACTGTTGGCTCATCGCTTAATTTTGATATCCTGACAAAATCGGCCGTCCCCTCTTCTATACTTGTCATTTTTTCAGTATTGTCATAGTAGAAACTAAACGCAGTTTTCGCCTTTCCTTCATCACCACGAAGAACATAAGCAATTGATGTTGAATTTAGGTTTACCTCAAAAGGTTTTCCTCCGGAAGATAATTTTACAACAACATAATCTTTAAGTTCTTTCTCCCCTGCAATATTTGACACATTAAGATCGATATTAAAAACATCTGCTTCATCAACATATTTCGTAGCCGTAGTAAATTGCATAATACCGGTCAAAGGATTTATTATTACAGGAGTTACCAAAGTATCTACCAATTTTGCCATTACTTGTGCTTCGGTTGTATCTTCCCTTGGGATAAAAGCATCGGTCCAAAGCCTTACTTCCTTTTCTTCGGTCATCTGCGTGCTTACCGTATTATCCTCAGTTCTTATTTCAACAATAGAAAAGTGATACGGACGGGTTGAAAGATCATAAAAAGGAGCTTGAGACGTTGTTGATATGCCTCGCTCAATAAAAATAGTATCCACCTTGGATACAATATTGTCGCTTAAGAAACCATATTCTTCCGGTTCCTTACAAGACATCACACATAGCAATAATATTATGCCAGTGATTGGTTTTATTTTAATTATTTGGACAAATTTCATACCTAATTGTTTTAATTTATTAATATATCGGGCCAATACAGTTGATAAACCAAGAAACCTTACATCCTCATGCGGGGTTATGCAATCGTCTACAGATTTGTTGATTCATCAACATGTCCGGCCCATAATTCTTTATTATATACCCGACCCACTATCACCTTTACGGAATAACATCGGATGCATTCCATCCAATACATGAACTATCCCCGTGGTTGTAATGATACCTGATGTCCTGGTTTTTGTTTTTACATCAGTTTCCCTTTCACGTTCGTCCTCATCCACAATAGTTACCGGATTAAAATCCCATTCATCAAAATCAGATCCTCGTTTACGGCTAAACCATATTATCTCAGGAAGCTCTCGCATAAAATCGGAATAACTGTAACCGTAGTGCACTTCATCCATTGGTGTTAGATAAACCTTTATTGAATCGTTGAAGTACGTTGTATAAATAGTTCCTTCTTTTCTCAAGTCATCCCGCTCAATTTTTTGTTCTACAATATACATACGTAAAGAATCCAACGAAGATTGAGGAATACTGTCAACCGTAAACTCTGGTGCATTAGGATCAGCTGCTCTTCTATAGTTGTTGATCATTCTCAGATATATTCTTACCGAGTAATCGGTACAGGCAAACAACGTAACATCGGGGCTGTTTACGACATCCTGTAATCCTGCTCTTTCAATAATATAAGCAAAAGTATCCAATTCAGGATGCGAGCTTAAAAAATCAAAGGTTGTTTTATCAACGTAGGGTGAGTGGACCCCTCCATCAATTAAATAATCATTTTCCTCGCATGAAATCAATACCAGGAAAAACAAGCCAATTAGTATACTATATTTTTTCATTTTCTTCTGTTTTTATTCAGTTATTTCAGGAACTTTGCCTTTCCAATAAGGCTGTTGTATTAATGCTTTGTTGGTCAACGTAAGTTTGTAAGCTATAGGCCAATAGTATCCTTTCCCTGCTATTCTGGCGTCATCCATACTCGTCATTCCGTCGAAATAGTTGTTTCGTATTCTATCAAAATAACTATGTCCTTCTCCTACAAGTTCACGAGCCCGTTCTCTTATAATTTCAACGATCAGCTCATCATCGGAGCCTAAAAAATCGGCTATCCCGCAGCGGTTCAGGCTTTCATTTAAAGCTGTTCGTGCTTCGCCAAACCTGTTGACTTTTGCGAATACTTCGGCTTTTAAAAGTTTTAGCCCGCTTAATCTGAATATCGGTATGGAGGCATTTACAAAATATGCATCTTCTACTAATGGATCTTCTTTATCATCATGGGTGAAGAATCCATATTTATGCACTGTTGTACCTGTCCATTCTCCGGGTTCGTTGCCTGGGTTATTGTTTTCAGACCGTGGCTTGCCACGTTCCCAATTAAAGAAAAATGCTTGTCTCTTATCATCCATATTATACAAGGCATTCCTATCTTCATTATAGATCTGGAATACAGACCTATAATTGGTTAGATCAGGTAAAAGGGTAAGAAGATCAAAATCACCGGATTCACATCGAAATGATTCGTTATCTGCTGCGGAAATGTAAATTTCAAAAATACTTTCCGTTGAGCCGCCTTTGAACATGTTTCTCATGGCATCGGCATCGTCGTAATTTATTAAAGTATATCCTCCCTGGGTTTCAACCGAATCAATACATTGAATTGCCTCATTTAATAAGGTTGTTTTATTCGCATCATCTCTGTTCGCTAACCAGGTGTTTACATGAGCTTTTAATGTCTGAGCGCTTGCTTTGTTTGCATGGATCGCCCATGTTTGAGAACCGGGATTGTCATATTCCAAATACGAAATAGCTTTTGCTAAATCTTCTTGTATAAAATGTAATACATCTATTTCAGATGATGCCGCCAAATCTTTGGTTTCTCCATTGTCGTTTACCAAGTCCGAAGAAGATTCTATTCCTTCTTTATAAATTGGAACATCGCCCCATATTCGTACCATATAGAAGTAGGTAAATGCGCGCAGGAAATAAGCTTCTCCCAGATATTTGTTTTTCTGTTTGGTAGCTTCGGTAAGGTTTTTGCCAAATTCTTCAACAGGCATTGCTTCCGTATGTTTAATTAGAATATTAGCTGAACTTACCGCTTTATAGTAAACAGACCAATTACGATACTTATCCAACCGCTCGTGATTATATGTCCGGTCGTTTTCAGTATCTATTTCGGTGACTGGAAAGTACACCCACCATGACCATGAGTTCCAACGTACTGTAAATTCAGAAGCCAGATCACCATAGATAATCCATCTTCCATCGGCAAAAGGATCTCTTAAATTTGCATATACCCCTGCCAATGCTTTCTCAACAGCTACTTCTCCTTCTTCCCAAAACAGGTCTCCGCTGTTCATTGATACAGGATCTATATCCAAAATATCTGTACAGGCAGATATCCAGAAAAGAACTGCCAGTAATAATAATATCTTTTTCATAGTCAATAAATTAAAATTTAACATTTACTCCAAAAATGAAATTTCTTGAGAGCGGGTAACCATTCCCATAATCGTAACCCCTTGCGTCAACCATGGATGCATCGGGTACACTTGATTTTTGGAACTGGCATACATTATAAACTGTTGCATAAACTCTGACATCCCCGATCTTCATTTTCTTAATAAACGGTTGATCGAAAGTATATGACAAGGTTATATCGCTAATTTTCAAGTAATCACCTTTCTCAAGGAATAACGAAGATTGTGGAAACTGATTATACCCTCCTACATCAAGCATACCAGTAATAAAC
The DNA here is from genome assembly GCA_016926235.1 of Bacteroidales bacterium. The sequence goes on from JAFGOZ010000456.1 coordinate 24,559, forward strand.
ATGGGGTAAGTAGTATTATCCCCCGGTTGTTTCCAGAATTCATCCGGAAGTACATAAGACGCCTTGGGCAACCAAGGTCCGAAATTTGAATCAGCACTATATTTGCTTAACCGTTCGAACATAGTCCTGTTAAAAATATAATGTCCAAATGCATAGGAGGCATTAACTCTCAGGTTCCATTTTTTATACTTCAGTACTGTACTAATTCCGCCGACAACCTTAGGATTTGACGTTTTACCGGTAATGAAAGCATAATCTGTATCATCAAAAGTTTTGAGTATATAATTTCCATCCAGGTCATTATATAAAGCCATCCCGGGAAAATATTGCCCATCTGAATAAAGGTATGACCACTCATTTTTCAGTCTTTCCCCGGTAAAAGGATTAACCGGTATGTCATTAATATCCTGCACCGGCCCCATGTATTCATACATCCAGGGTACATTTAACGGATAACCTAAAACATAGGCGTAGTTTTTTTCCTTATTCAGGAAATCCCTCCCACCATAAGGTAACTTGGCTATGTAGTTATCGTTATGTGCAAAATTAAGGATCAATTCCCATTGAAAATTCCCGGATCTCGGGAAAAGATGCCCATCTATCGACAATTCCCATCCCTGGTTTACAACATCGATCAGATTAGCCTTAGCCGAAGTATATCCTGAGTAGGAGGGAAAATTAATATCAAATACCAGTCCATCGGTGTACTTATGATAAGCATCGAAGGTTATGTATAACCTGTTGGTAAATCCGGTGATTTCAACTCCGATATCCCATTGTTTTGTTTCTTCCCAACCTAAGTTTGAATTGGCAATTTTATTGAAATCAGGAGTAATGGCGGTTGTTCCGCCATACGTTTTGACATCCATATTCGGGTTCCACAAATTGATACCGGCGGTGGTATATTCATTAAAGCGCAAGTAATCATCGGGGTATTGCGTGCCGTTTATTCCGTAACTGACTTTCATTTTAGCATAAGTAACTACTTGTGACAGCGGTTTCCAAAACGATTCATCAGACATAACCCAACCTGCCGAAATAGCGGGAAAATTACCCCAGCGTTTGTCTTTTCCAAAACGGGAAGATGCTTCACGGCGGTAGTTAATATCCAATAAATATCGGTCTTTAATCGCATATCCGGCTCTTAACCAGTATGACAACATGGCATTTGAAGAAACATCACTATAACCATCGATATTTTCTTTTTTGTACCCAACTATCGTTTTAATGCCATCGCTGGAGCCATCCTCTCCTGTCAGGCTCAGGTATTCGTATTGGTTGTAAGTAATTGCATGACCAGCCAATATACTTAACTGGTGATTTTTAAAGATTTTTTTATCGTACGTTGCATAGGTTTCGACACTGATCCCATATCTTAATCCTTGTTCCGATAACCCGGAAGATTGTTCGTTTTCATGTATAACCGAGGGTCCGAAAAAGTTCTTTTTACTCTGATAATATGAGAGTCCTATTTGTGAATTCAATTTAAGCCCTTCGAATAAATCGATCTGCAACAGGTTGCTTAGCTGTGTCTCCATCACCCTGTTTTTATTGTATACTTTGTTTAGCTTTCCAACAAGGGCATCCAGTTCTTCCTGACTTTTATACAAATAGGAGGCTGGCAGACTAATTGGCTCAATTGGAAACGTTTTTTCAGGATCGGCCTCACCTAAGCCGGTTTCCCTGTCCATAAAGGTTGCCCGTACCGTTAAATCATTTAACACCTTTGATGAAAAATTGTTGCGAATATTGGTGTTAAACGTATACCTTTTATAACTGTTGGCAGTCACAATCCCTTGTTCATTATAATATCCTAATCCAAGTCTGTAATTGGTAGCCTGTGTACCTCCGGTTACATTAAAATCGCAGTTATTCACGGTTCCCTGCCTGTAAAACATGTCTTGAAAATCATAGTTGTTATTGAACGACGGATTTAAACTATCGGTAAGTTCTAATGGCATTAACCTTGCCCTGGCTTCAGAATAAGGTCCCCATTGAGTATATTCCGGTATTTCATTCTCTATCAGTTGCAGCTTAAACCTTCTGTCTGCTGCACCTGTATAAACTTTGAACAAGGCGGGTCTGACAGTAATTCCTGAATATGCATTAAAATGGAATTCCGGTTCTCCTACCTGTCCTTTTTTTGTCGTAATAAGAATAACCCCATTCGCACCTCTCGATCCATATATTGCAGCTGCGGAAGCATCTTTTAAAATATCTATTGATTCAATATCGGCAGGATTCAATGATGACAAATAGTCGGTATTCGTAGCATCATATCCGGCCAGATCTTCCAGTGTTGTGGGAATACCGTCTATTACATATAGCGGTGAGCTAAGGCCATTTACCAGGTCCATATCGCTGGATACATATGAGTTCCCTCTGATTAAGAGTCCACCTCCGCTCATACCCGGAGCACCAGAACGAACCAGATTTTGTACCCCAGCAGCTTTACCTGCCAGCAATGTGGAGATAGAAGCCGCAGGTATTTCTGACAGCACTTCGGAAGGAACGCTCACGACAGATGCTGTAACCCTTTTTTTATGCACTGCCTGGTAGCCTATGACTACCATTTCTTCCAGTTCAGTTATACTCGGCACCAGTTGAACATTTAAATTTGTATTGCTTCCGACCGCTATATTTTCAGTAACATATCCTACAGACGAAAATACCAGGGTAACAGCTGTATCCGGAACAGATATAGAATAATTTCCGGCTAAATCCGTGATAGTACCGGACATAGTTCCAGCAATTAATATATTAACCCCGGGTAATGCTTCGCCATTTACAACATCGGTTACTTTTCCTTTAATTACTCTTTCTTGCTGTAAATTATTGATTACCTTATTATTCCCTTCTTTTTGAGAATACAAGATGTTTTCATCGGGCCCATCTTTCTGAAAGGGTCCATTTTGATCGGAGAGAGGATTTGTTTTACTATGAACAAATCCTATGTCCGTTCTGTTCTCTGTAACGAAGAACAAATCGTCAGTGAAAGTGTTACCACGATCAAGGTTAATTTTCTTCGAAACATCTGGATTTGCCCATACAACTGTAGACAAACATAGTAAAAGGACATGTATTTGCATCATAAAAAGCAACGACTTTTTAAAATGATTCCATATCCCCATTTTCATAAAAAGTAATTTTTTCTTCATAAGGTTTTTTTTAAAAGTTAAACAATAGTTAATTGTATATTTGTTTTGAGTTTTTTATAAGCTTGTTTATTCCGAAATACTATATAAAGATGATCCTTGTTACCGTAGTTGGAATGCCTACAAGGAAAAATATTTATCAATTCATTTTCTAATGGTTTTTTTGTGCTTAATTCTGTTTGCGAGTAAATAACTATTCCGAAATCCGGAAACAGTTGCATAAACAATATGTTTTTATTCATTTTTGGATTTTATTTTAATTCGATAACGATTATTTCTTTATCCCTGTCCTTGCATCTTGCATGCACATTTGTATGTTGATCAACAACAATACTTTGCCCGCCGTAAACCATACCTTGCCAGGGGCTATGTGAGATTTCCCCAACTAGGTCAGTTCCGATCAACGGGCACGTTATTAATTCGTCAGCAGGTTGTACAACACGCTGTAATTCTTTTGCGTGGCTTGGCCATGCTTTTTCACCAGCATCCCATCCATAAGGGATAATGACAAAATCAGGTTCCTGTTTTTTTATCTTTAACAATAAATCATCCTGAAAAGAATCTGCACAAATCATCACCCCGATTCTTCCCAGACAGGTATCAACGGCTTCTATTTTTTCTCCTTTAGAATAAGGTGGAGACATTAGTTCAGTAAGGATATTGATTTTCCGGCGTTTTAAAAGGATATTCCCCTCATCGTCAATAAGTATGGCTGAATCGAACAGTTTATCACCTGTTTTTTCTGCCAATCCAATGTTGATAAATATTTTGTACTTCTTCGCTAAAACACACAGCTTATCTGAATCCGTCCCGGGAATTTGGAATGCTCTTTCTTGCGCATCGGGATTTACCCAGCCAAGAATAGAAGTTTCAGGAAAAGTAATAATCTCAGCCCCTTTTTCTCTGGCTTTAATAATTGCTTTTTCGATCCGTACAAAGTTGCCTGAACGGTCACCGCCTAAACAAAATTTTTGGGCCATGGCAACTTTAACACTACCATTTTGCGCGAACGTTTTAAATGAGTAGTTCAAGCTTAATCCTATTATATTAAAAAGGACTAAAAAGTGATTTGATCCTTGTTTCATTATTCGTTAATTTTTTTAATCGAAAAGCATTCCTTATCAGCTTCTAAAACATAGAAATTTTCCTTGGTAGTAGCAACTGGGCGTTGTACACTTTTAATATCCGGCTTAATGTTTATTTCAAACGGACGTTGGATGTAATAGTACGAGGTCAAAGCATAATTTATACAGGTTGAATCCCAGTGCCACATTTCGATATTTGAACTGATCGATGTGTTAAACGGTATTGCATCCAGTGAACGATGGCGCATGTTCACCGTCATTTCAGGCATAAAATTACCTGCTCCTGTTGGCTGCGAAATAAAAGGATGCGAAAATGGTTCGGGGTGGCACCATGCATAGCCGTAATAATCTTCGCTGCCCGTCCCAATGCTTGACGGAAATCTTTCGCCATCAACAAAAATCTTTTCATCCCCTTCTCCCCACCAGCCATTGGACATGTTGAACAGGGTAACCTGGTCGCCAACATAAAGTCCTTTTCCTTTGATATCAATATAATTGATATCGAAAAACCAATCTTTTTTATTACGTGTTTTTAAATGGTGGTATTCATGCCAATATGCGCCAAAGTACATGCTGTTTGGTTCCCATGCGTAGTCTGATAAGCCTATTTCTCCTTGCAAACGAATGGTGTCTTTCCCGTAATTAATATATGCTATCCTGCATATTTCCCGGAAGGGCATTTCCCATGATGATTGCATCTGCCCTTCTTTTGTTGTGGCATTGATCCATGTTTTATGAGGAAACATTTTATAACCTGTTCCGAAAAAATCGCCTACTGGTGCCCAAACTGTTTGTGTTCCATCAAATGATGCGGATAAAACAGTTGAACGTAAAGCCTGTTCCAGATTCTGGCTTTTAACAGCCACGTTTAAATAAGAAACAGCCGCGTCTTTTTCATTCAATAGAATGTCTAAAGAATCACCTGGCAGGATTTCCTGATCAAATGTTATTATTGTTCTTTCAGGAGAAATATCTGCAAGTAAAATCTCTTTAGTCTGATCAAATGCCTGTTTCGATTTTTGAAGCACTTTTGTCGAAAATGTTTTCACCCTCGTCCCTTCTTTATATTCGCGGTAGCATATATTATAATATACATCCGGCCAATAATGGTTGTCTTTTAACCTTAGTGAATCACATTCGTAAGTTATTTTGCAGTGTTTGGCAAAAGGGATAGGGACATACAAATTATGCCCCCGTTCATTTAAAGGGGCTTCATCGGGCACTGATTGACTAAAAGGGGTCTCAGCAAGCATCTGTCCGCTGATTATATCAAAGGGATGCCCTTCTATTTCAGGTATTGAATCATTATCCAGATAAATTCTCAGAGTCCCGTTCTCTGCCTTCCAAAAAGTCATCCACCAACGTACAATAGCGCCTGGCCCCTCCTGGTCGAGAAGCACAAACTCACGACGATTATTGGTATTTTCAACCCTTACAAAATAAGACTTATCATCATTGGCATACCAGCCTTTATCTCCAATGGCAACCGTTTCGCGGTCATAACTACTGAACTGCTTAAGTTTATACTGCTTGTCGGGAAAATATGAAAGGTGTTCCCTGTCTGACATTTCCTGAAGTAGCGATTCCATGGTCACTGAACTGTTGCAGGCACATCCCAAAAGTAACAGGACAATAAAGATGACAGATTTTGTTTTATACTTTATTACCATTTTAGTACTTGTTTATTAGATTTCCGCTTAGTTTTTTTACCACATATGCCGCTTTGGTATGATTCAAAAAAAACTTCTAAAAGAGCTTTTAACTCGTTTACCTTATCGGAACGCACCTTACACAGAATAATTTTTTGAGCCAGATCCGAATCCAAATCATAAAGCTGGCAGGGAGGGACGTTGGCCTTAATTTTGCCATATTCGATATCACCGTATCCCAAATCATTAGCATGTACAATTATCACATTTGGATTATCAAAGTTTTCAGGTTTTTTGAATCTGGTACAACTGAAATTGAGCGTTAGCCCTATAATATAGATAATCTGCAAAGTAAATTGAATCGTTTTTTTATTATTTTTTATATTGATTTGCATGTGTTTTTAGATCATAACAACCTGATATAAAGCATGCTATTTTGTTTGTGAACTATTTCAACTCAAGAAGTATTTTTTTCCTGTAATCCGGATAAGCGGTTATCCAGACTTCAGGTTTAAATTCTGTGGTTCCATTTTTCAGTCCAAGAATAAATACCTGTATTTTTTTTCCAATGTAATCTGATTTCAATGGGAAATAATAAGTGTAATCGCTTTCACTGTCCACGTTGAAATATTCCCATGTATTGCTGGGAAATGAAACGGCACGGTCAGGTGCGCCTATATATTCTCCATCTATTTTTAATGCTGCGCAGGCTCCTTCATTGCCATGTTTTCCATTCAGAGCAACAGCTATGTAGCTGTTTGATGCTAACTCTTCCAATGTAAAATCAAGTTTCCAAGCTGATGTCGCAGGATTTTTAGAGTAATTTCCGAACAAATTGGATGCACGCCAGTTTTTCCTTCCTACCTCTTGCCCATTGTGGTAAGCTTCTATTTCTGCAATACGCCTGGGAGCCCCGGTGATACGCAGATATCGAACCGGCTTACTGTTGTCTAGGCATATGCGTGCAATAGTTCCTTCACCTTTGTAATCCATTCTCACTGTATCCCACCTGATAAGGTCACTGGATACTTCAGCACTGGCTTGTTTCGAGAAAGAATTCATTTCGGGATTCAGATTATATTCCTGCCTGTCGCGGATCTTAATTATAATCTCGTCCAATACTTGAACCTTCCCCATATCAAGTCTGAACATTTTGCCTTTTAACCTGGAAATAAAAAATGTATTAAGATCACTATCAAAAAGGTTTTTGTCCCAAATTCCACGGTTTACAAACATGGATTTATTGAAAAAATTTTGACGACAGGCATTCACTTCCGGAATGTTTGAATCTCCTGAACGCTGGATGCACCTTACCTCAAGGGCGTTGTTGTCGGCAGCAAAATAAGTAGCTTCAAATAATGCTTCAGCATCGTCAGGGACTTTCGTTAAAAGCGAAGGGTCCCCAATTTTCCGGTGCGGTTCATATTTAAGTTTTTTCCCTGAGAATAAAACCTCTACGCCTTTTTCAAGTTTTTTAATCGGGAATTCTATACCATTGATTGTACCTTCAGAAAATGTTCTTTGACCAGGATTAATTTTGATATTAGCATCGAGTCCGGGAGCTCCAAGTAACAAGGCCTGAGTGTTTATCCCCGGAGTATCCCGGATTATTTCATAATCACATCCAATGACTGAAATTTCATTTTCTTTTTTGGAACTCACTTTTAGGAGGCAGGAGCGGAAAGGTTCCACTTTTACTGATATAGTTTTCCCCCATTTATGGCTTCCCAAAACCAGTTCTGTTGGGTGATATTGTTTTACGCGTATTTTTGAAGCCTTTTCTAAACCAATGGATGCATCTAAATTGATTTTGTAGGTTTTTGGTTCCCATGACAAATTTCGCAAAGTAATCAGCCGTGTGTTACTATCTCCCCTCGACATAGCATACGGTCCATACTGTTGTTCGGGTAACGCAATCCCACTAACGAGAATATCGCGGTATTTATGGTGCAGGTTGATCAACCGGGCAAATCGTGGGTATTCGTCATCACGAAGGAACCAGGGATTTCCATAAAACTGGGGCGCTAAGATCAAACTGCGGTTAAACATCTGGAGGACTAAATCGTCTTCCCAGTAGTCTATGCACGAAGAAAAACATACCCCATGGTCGCCGTACTTGCGGCTCAAATTCGGAGTTAACTTTCTTCCCAGCGATCCTGCCCGGTGGTGGGAGGCGGTTGAATGGTTTTTAATGAATACATCAATATATGTTTCTTCACCTTCCCACAGATGATGCGTAATATAAGGCTCAGCTTCGCCAAAATCGACCCTTTGAGAGCTGACTATCAGGTCGGGGGTATATTCCCGACACTTCTTTAATGTTTCGATCAGAACCCCGGCTTTCTCTTTCCTGAATGAACCAGCAACAGCATCAAGCTTGAATAAATGGAAGTTATAATCACGACAAAGGCTTACCATTAAATCTATTCTCGTTTTTTCTTCTTCCTGAGTTATCCCAAACCCATCTGGTCCCATCCATAAACCCAGCCTGCAACCAAATGAGTCTGCTTTCGCTACTAACGGAGCAAATCCGTTTGGAAATTGTTTTTTAAACTCTTTTGATTCCATCGACCCATAGTGGTAGTTGATTAACCTGCCTACTCCTGCCGTGTAGGGGCCGTCATCTATATTTCCGACATCTAATGAATAGATGTCGAGTTTCATCCTGTACTCTTTGTTCAGCCAATGGAAAAAGTCGAGGTTATCAAGGGTTTGTTGCTCTGTTGATCCCTCATATTGGCTGTTTATCCAATCGAAATAATGCGAATGGGAAGGGGTTAATGAGTCTGCTCCTGCTAAAGGATAAGTTTGGTTTTGTCCATTTGTAATTTGTCCATTCAATATTAGAAGAATAAAACCACAACTGATATTTTTAATTATTTTGTACAAAAATAATTGAGTTAACTTGTTTTTCATCTGTACTGAATTTTTCATTTAATAATTATCTGATAAAAAATCCTTAAGTAATTCGTTATCCATTTCGTGGTAACTGTTTGATGTCACCCTCAGGTACACTTTATCCTCTGCTTTCTCATTGGCATAAATCGCTTTAAGTTCGCTGATTGCCGGTTCAACGGTTTTGTTATACGATGCTGAATGGTTGTCCGGACCCGGTGTATCCAGTTCACCATAGTGCAACATAATTGGTCGTGGAGCATTAAGCCCTGTAATATCACTTCGGTCCATCCATTCTAAAATACCGGGGATACAATGGGCAGGTGCATTGTAGCTGGTAGCAAAAATCCCTTCGAACGACCCTAATGAACCACTGCAAAAGATTTTATTTACCCGTTTCGAAAATACCGGGTAATACAAAACCAGATCGCCACCATAGGATATGCCTGCTACATCAAAACTCTTGACATTATAAGCTTTTGCCCACCAGGTTTCCCAGGCGACCAAATCAGCGATTGTTTCACCAATTAAGGTCTTTCCATGCTGAAACCCTTCAGTGATTAATGTAAACTGTCTGCCATGATAAACCCAGTAGTCGAGGTTGTCGAGTTCGATATTGCTGGATAAATCACCCAAAGTACTAAAACCCCTGAGTTCGGGGCAAAGTACCATGTAGCCCGCTTTTGCCAATTCATAAGCATAACGGTGGTGGTAATCATCAGTAGTACCGATAACCGGTTCAACCATTCCATGCCCGTGCACTGCCATCACCTTCCCTTTTAAAGCTCCTTCGGGAACAAGTAAATAAGCAGGAATTGTCAATTGCGAGCTGACCTGCATTACAAGAGCATGATACGTAATGCCTCCATAAATCATCTTACGTAATTCTGTTACCTCCTTATCCTGTGGCGGTTCATACGCAATAAGTTCAGCAAATTTTTGCAACACTTCCTTTTTCCACTCAGGATAATTTCCTTTGTAATTCTTATATGAAAACTTTCGTTCCGGATTAGTATATTTAAAACTGAGATTCAATTCTTCCTTTGTGATAAGGAACTTTTTAATTTCTAAGACCAACTGCTGGTTGTTGTTTTCGTCCTCTTTATTCTGACCAGTTGATATACTGCTAAAGGACGAAATTCCTAATAAAAAGGCTACTAAATATACTTTAATGATCAATTTAATCATTGCTTAAAGTTTTTTCAATTGAAGTTCGATAACATTGACTGAAGCAGGTTGAATGGTTAATTCAGAAGTATCTGCAATTTTTTTATCAACCGGTTTAAATGTATCATGTCTGGTATCGTCAACATAGGCCATCTTATTAGAAGGGGCAATTTCATGTGCTGAAGCTGAAGAAATGGAATAGCCATCAATCTGTACATTTATTTTAACCGGATTGGAAAAATGAGTATTCAGGATATGCAGAAATATCTTGTCACCTTTCCGAGTTGCAGCCACATCTAGTTCTGCAGGAGATTCAGTTACAACTACACCTTTATCGCCTCCATGTTTTTTATACAATTTCATGATTGTTCCAATAGGGAGGAGGTAAGACTCACCCTTTGGAACGGGGAGCTTAACAGCATTAACCGTCCAGCGCGTACCGAAGAAATCGGCACCAGTGCAGATTGAAACCCTGTCAGCATTGCGCAGGTAAGTATTCAATGTCCGGGCATGGTAGGCCGCCGAAAGCCAACTTTGAAGAATTGTATTAGTATTATGTGGAGACAATGACAAATGACCTTCAGTAACTGCAATTTTTGTTTCACAGCCAATATTCTGCAAAATCCCTTTCAATTTTGACAGACGGTATTCAGCTATTTTTGCCAGTTCTAAAAATTCATTCCATGCTTCTTCAGGATAATTAAAATACTCAAATCCTATAAGTGCTCTGGTTTTTTCAGGATTAACTCCCATCATGTGAATCGCAATCATATCCAAAAAATCGCCATTTTCCTGAATCATTTTTGATGCCCAGAATTCATTATCCTCTTCGCCTTTATTTCCCTTCAATCTCCCGATATCGGGGACATCGCCCCAGCCGATCAGTTTTATGGAGGGGTCACGCTTTCTCATTGCTTTTGCAAATTCGCGGGTGTGGACAATGGCCTGATCAAGGGTAAAGCCATAATTACCGCCATACGATGTTTCATTCCCTATTTGCCAGTATTTTACACTGAATGGATTTACTTCACCGTTCTTTTTACGATCCCGGTTATCCGGGTCGTTGCAATAGGAAACCCATTCGGCTGCTTCATCCACAGTGCCATAACGATCTTGTCCGTGAGATATTTTGAACTCCTTAAAACCATCGCTCATGAAATTGATGCATATCAAGGGTTCTGCTTCAACCCTGCGACAGAAATCCATGAACTCGTGCGTCCCGACCCGGTTGGTTTCTTTTCCTCCCCAATCACAGTTGTACAGCCAGGGGCGTTTTTCTGCCGGGCCAATACCTTCCCTCCATTTGTAATAACGGGTGTAATTTCCGCCCCAGCGGATCATTCCCGGCGATAAATCAGCGACGCATTTAACCAGGTCTTCCCTCCAATTATCCTTTCCGTAGTCCCAAGCTGCTTCGATGGCTGAATCAGTGATCCCAAGTGGTTCGAGAAATTGCATAAACAGGGTAGGAGCAATTTCAAACCGGGGGGTAGGGTCAATACGGAGAATTCCTTTTTTCGCTTCAGTGGGTTTGACAGTGCATGACAGGAGTGTATTCCCTGCCAGAGCAGAACCAACAGACGTTAAAGCCCCCGCTTTTATAAAATTTCTGCGTGAATACGATTTCATAATTACTGGGTTATTGTTTATATGATATTTTCCATTGAACTGTATTTTGCTTCGGGCTTTTTAAGTGAACTTCGCGGAGCTTGTCTTTCATTGTTGAATCCAAAACTTCTGCCCCTTTGCACTTGATTTCAGAAAAACGGTATCCTTCAGGTTCCAGAATATAAATCACATACTCATCATTCTCCACGAGTTCACTTTCGCCAATGAGTTGATTTTCTTGCCACGACACATTTTTGAGTTCAAGTGCACCACATGAAATGTGCCTGTTGGTCGCTACCAGTTGTGGGTGTTGTTCCTCTTTTCGTATACAAAAAACCTGGCAATTGTAAGTTGAATCAATACTTCCCGGAGCAAACTCTTTGTTAAAACTTCCCAAGTACTTTTTATGCCAGAAATCGAATACCAGGTAGTTCTCATAGCGATCCAGTCCAAGCCGTTCAAACTCGATGTGTTTTACACGTTCACCTGTCCGTCCAAGAATCATCCAGTTTTCATAAGACTTATTAATCTCCAGGAGAAAAAGGTCATTGAATGATGTACGGCTGGCATCAAAAATTCGTTCACCGCTTCCTGATATCTCCGAATCCACCCGGTCAAGGTACATGGAGCGGGTCGGATCGACATCGTAAATCTGCCCGGGTTGTGTACGAAGTACCGGTATGGTGCGGATAATGGGGTCAAGGTTGCCGGTTTCATAATCTTCCGGTTTGTCGGTAATCATATACAACGAACCGGTTATGGAAGTGGCCATACAATCGCGATACGCAAAATCTCCAAATGCCTCAATATGGTCAGGGTCGTTTTGCCAAACCACATTGTTAAACGAATTATACTGGGACAAACCTCCAAGTCCATATCCATCGGTACCAATACGGCACGCGTCAGCAATACCAATAAGCTCCGGACGAACTCCCCAGCAGGCCAGTATGTAATTATCAGGGCCAATTTCTTCACGAACCGCTTTGACAACATTGCGGAATGCTTCTGTGCGAGAAACACCTTTGCTTCTGAAAAAATCAGGGTAGCTGTTGTATCCGTCATATCTCAGGTGGCGCAGGGCATCAACCTTAAAATATTTCCATCCCATTTTATTAAATCCGGCGTATATCGGACGAATAAGCTTGTCAATGGTTTTTAGGTTTGAACCGTCCATACAATATTCAACCCACTTACCAACTGCAAGATTTCCGTCATTATCAAGCACAAATAATTCTTTATTGGCTTGAGCTGCTTCTTTATTATGAAAACTCATGTAAGTCCAGATGCCCGGAATCATATCTTTCTCTTTGATGTAACTGGCAAGATTTTCCATGCCATTCGGAAACTTTTCATTGGGTACCAGCCAGGTTTCTGGCCACCCTCCTGGTTCACGCTGATAGCCATCGTCAATTTGCAGGTATTCCAATCCATAAGGAACCAACTTTTCCGATAAAACATCTGCCGTCCGGTGAATATCATCTTCAGTTACACGGTTCCAGAATGCAAACCACGAACACCAACCAACCACCGGCTTTTTCGGAAGTTGGTATTCCCAAGGTTTATAGTATTCCAATCCCCGATGCTTTTGATAAAAGTGTGGGCGGAAGCGGAGGCATATTTCGTTACCCTGGATATTGATCTTGAATTTACCCTTACTAACAGGAATAATATTCACTCTTGAACCCTGTTCATCAACCGATAAAACCCAATCGGACTGCCGGTCGTAAACAGCCCTGTTTAAAAAGCTATGGCTTAATCCAACACTATGCCTCACCAAGTCATAATTGGTTGAAATACTTCTATCTGCCTCGCATGAGAAGGCCTGTTCGCTTCCTGAAATTTCGCCTTCGATAACAATATCGTTCCCATGAAACATCATCGTTTGGTTTATTTTTTCACCCTTTTCAAATGAAACTTCATTTTGTTTTACAGGCTGTGCTGATGTAATTTTACCAGTGAATATGGTTTTGCCATCATACCGGATTAATATTTGATTGCGATCTACCGATACTTCAGATGGAAGATTGGATGGTTCTGGTTGTGCCAAAGCTATTCCCGTGGTCAATAGATAGGATAATATCAGTATAATTGTTTTCATTATAGTTTAATCTTCATATTATCTTTTCTGTATCCAGATAAAATCGATGCCGATGGGTTTGCCAGGTTGGCTGGATTCCAGTGTTAATTTTTGCAATCCTTGTTTTAAATTGAAAATGCCAGAACTAAATGTACGGGATAAAATACCGCGATCCGTTTTCAGGTCAATTACACCACCTTCTTGGGTAAAGATCGAGTCGTTTATTTTGGCATGAATTGAACCTGAAGAATCAGTTAACCGGGCTGTAATATAAACCATGTAGTTTCCTTCTTCTGAAATAGGGAGGTTTAATTCTAATTTTTCGTCGACTTTTTTAGGCATCCATTCAAGCAACTGCCCCCCTGCCCATATTCTGCCCGAAACGAGACTGGTATTCTCATTTCCGGAAATGATATCCTCAGTTTGATAAAACACTGAGTTGGCAGAACCTTTCTTTCCAACCGGGAACCATTTTTCAGGCAATTTTACAGGTCTCACATCCCCTTTTGATATCCGGTTATTATCATCGTGCATTCCCCTGAACCCATAGTGATAAATAATCCGGGCATATGAAAAACCGGGAACCGGTTCGTGGCTCAACAATTCCATGTAAAATGCAAATTGATTTTTAAAAGGGATGTTGTCGATAATATGCCAGCGGTAGTTTGTAACAAACCCTTTTGTGCCGGGTCCATCGTTGCGTGGTTGCCCACAATAGGCATAATTAAAAATATCGGGTGATGACCATGCATAGTTAAAGTAATCTTCGGAACCAGTGCCAAAAAATACAGGAAACTGGTTATCGTCTACAAATATCTTTTCATCACCTTCACCCCACCAGTTGCCATAAGTAGAAGGCACATTCGATGGGTTCATCATGTGAGCTGCTGCCCCCACACAAACGCCTTTCCCACTGGTAAGCAAATAGGCAATATCACTGGGTTGTTCATACGACGATAACAGATCATGCCCAACTCTCCAACGCGCCCTAAAATACATAGAGCGTCCTTCATTCCACTTGTATTTTTCAGTGATAACTTTCCCGGCTAATGCAACTTCTTTATCTCCCAAATTTTCAATTTTTATGGATGCTGATTCTTTAAAAGGCATAAAAAAGCGACAGATCAGTTTTCCATTTTCTGTCACAGTTAAAGGGAGCGACCGATAAGGATTTACCCCACTGGCTGTACCGAAAAAATCACCCACTGGCGACTGAATCTGTGGGTCAGAAGCACCATCGAACGAGATTCGCAAAACTGTTTGTCTGAGTGCGGTTTCCAAATTGGCATCCAGTATTTGCATCTCAAAATAATTGATTCCTTTACTTCCCGAGAGGTTCAGTATCTCCTCTTCCTTTCCGCTTTTTATAGTTGCCGCAAAAGCTGTTGGTTCTGCATTGACTGTAACTAAGTTATTGTCCGGATCGGAAAGTATTTTTTCTGCATTTTCGATTTCTTTTGAATAGGCTTTAATATCAGCGGATTTGAAAGTTGTTAACCTTGTTCCTTTTTCGTATTGCCTGATATTTACATGGTAAAAATGCAGACCTTTTATATCGCCTTCCCATATTATTTTACACCTTTTTTCAAACGGTATCGGATAATAACCTGCCATGTTCTGGGTAAACGAACCATTTAAATCAATGGTAGTTTTCGGAGCAATGGCATAGTATGTTTTGGTAAAAAAAGAAGTTGCATCTCCATCGTAAACCGGCTTTGATTGTCCATCAAGGTACATCCTGATATTGCCATTTATAGCAGCGGTCCAAAGTCTGACAATGGCGCCTGGCCCTTCTACATCACAAATCAGGTATTCACCAATTCCATTTTCACCTGGTTCTTTTAACACTTTCTCGAACCCTGGGATCAGTTCACCGCCAAATCCATCCGAATTTTCAAACCAGCCTGGGGCATCGGGGAAAGTACTGCGCCGGTCGTACGATGAAAACTGGATGGTGTTGTATGAAGGTGAAGGATATTCTGCCAGGTTTTTCAGATTAATCATCTCGTTGATTAGTGTCCCTGTTGTTACTTGTGCATTAATACGTAGCGATGATAATAACAAAAAGATAACTGTTAGGAACAAGGCAAAATTTATTTTCAATAGGTTCTGGTTTGAATATTTTTTTACTCTTGAATTCATATTGATTGTTTTTATTGATTAATAATTTTTGAATCGAAGAAAATGGCTGAAAAACCTGCATCAGGTGATTTTTGATATCGCTGTGTCCAAACATTAGTGATACGGCACTGAAGTTTCCCTTTCATCTTATAATTAAGATAAATGCCCTGAGCATAATTAGTTAAGTTGTACGAGTGTAATACCTTTCGAGAATCCGGATCAATGATATCTACTATGGTCCATCGGGCTTTTCGATCCCAGTCAAGAAAATAAATTGCCACCTCGTGTTCTTTTCCATCGTTAAAACTGAAGTCAACAATTTCATGTAATGGATGCGATCTGGCTGCCGCGATATTTACCTCTCCATCAGGATTTTCAAGTGCCTGAATATCCTGAGTTTCGTTTTCCCATATGTGTGTTTCGCCGTTAATAAAGTTGATTTTTGTTTTCTCAGGAATTTTTTCTCCTGCACCGGAAATAAAATACCCTTCCGAACCATATTTCCCCTGCCATAAACCTTTGGTTTGTTTATCAATTCCAGTAAAAGTTATTTCACCTGAATCCACTTTTTTTATTTCGTTATTCGGGTCTGTTCCAGATGGGACAATAGCTACACCTTCATCAGTATTAAGTGATAGTTTTAAATTTCCACCAGGAAAAATATTTATATCCTGACTTTTCAACTTAAGTCCATCGGTTGTTATGGTGTATATATCAATTTTTTCAACATTTCTCCATGTATCTGGGAGTTTCCATGTTTTTGATTTATACCCGGTTTCGCTGTAAGCAATTATTTCATTGTGCATTTTCCAGAGTGCCGGAATAAATACATCACTGCCATCCTGTAATAATTCGCCATTTTGTTTGATGACTATTTTCCCTGGATAAGTTACAACCACATGATTTGAGAACCAGACTGTATCACCATTGAAATTGTCTCGTAATTGCCGATTGAGAAAATACCAGGGCAAAGTACGGGTGGCAAATGATTTTAACCCACCCGGAATTGTATAAGTATTTTCATTGATTTCAGATTCAAAAGTTGAGCTTTGCCCAAAAAATTTGCCTTGATCCGATAATTCTCCACTACCCCATAAAAAGGCATCGCCGCCTGTCAAAAAATAGGAGGGTATTTTCATTGGGTCGGGCGGATTTTGCGAATTCCACCCTATGTGCCATATCATGGGGTGGTAAAGCACAAAATCTTCTCCTTTGGGTCTCCCCCAATCAAATTCTGTTGTAAGATCTACATTGTATTTTTCGCGAACATAAACGGTCATTTCCCGCATAGCCAGACAATCATCGTATTTATTAAGCTGGTAATAAGGATTGTCAGTGTTGTACCAGGCATCAGGATGCAAGGAGCCACTCATTCTTAATTCGGGTATCAATTCAAATAATGGGTCGACCTGCTCTTTTCGAAAAGTTCCCTGGTACCAATTCCGATAGTTGCTTGCCCGGTAAGCCATGTGTTCGTTCCAGATATAACCCTGCCTATGTCTGCCGTCGGTTTCCCTGACTAAAATATCACGTTCACGGTATTTAGGGCCAAGCTGGTTGTCATCGAGATAGCAATCAGAGAAATTGAGGTGAAGCGAAACCAGTGTATGAAATTTTGGCGCTTCCCGCATCAACCAGCGTAAGCTTGCCAATGCAGTGCTATCATTCTCTCGTTTTAGTACCTGATTTATATTTAAGAATGAAGGATAGCCTGTATCGTGTCCGGTATATTGCCAGCCGACTATGTAAACGATTTTCGGGATTCCCTGGGTGAGATTATCTATTCGTTCAATTACCTGCAAAACTTCAAAAGCATTTAGTTTTTTAATTTCACTGGATTTCCCGTAATCCACACCGATTTTATAGGTTAATGTTTGATCATAATCGTGCACGTAGGGGTATAGCATATCACCATAGCCACCTTTCGCTGCTTTTTGCTGAGCGTAAAGTGCTGAAACTAAAAGTATACTTGTCAAAAGGATCAATATTCGCAGGTAATATATTTGTTTTGTTTGCATGTTAACAATAATTTTACATCGGATTCATTTAATTGGCTTTGTCAAAAAATATCGCTGAAAAACCTGTATCCTCCGATTTGGTATATCGATCGGTGTAAACATTGGTTATTCGGAACTGGATTCTCCCGCTGCACTTATATTTCAGGTAAACACCACTTCCAAAATCGGTTATATTTTGTGTGTCGATCCGTTTGTGTGAGTCAGCATCGATTACATCAACCACCGTCCATCGGCCAGTCCGTTCCCAATCAAGCAGGTATAATGAGACCAAGTGATTTTTTCCATCATTGAAATCAAGTTCAACTATTTCATGTAAATCCGCATATCGTTGAGAAGCGATGCGTAAATCACCATCAGGTTGTTGGAGAGCTTCAATGTCATCAGTGGTTGTGGTCCAAATCCGATTGGCTCCATTGATAAATTTTACAGAAGCATAATCAGGGATTTTTTCCTGGGTTCCGATAATTGACCATCCTTCACTGCCATAATTCCCTTTCCAGTCTCCCTGGGTTTTGGTATCTGTTCCAATAAATTTAACTTCACCCGAAATAGGTTGTACATTCTGGTCGTCCGGATTAGTGCCTGCAGGAACAATAAAAACAGCCTCATCAGGAGCAAGGGACAAGATAATAGCATTATTTTTTATCCTGACAGCTTTGTGTTTTTGCTGATAGCCTTCAAACGTAATCTTATAAATATCTGTTTTTTGAATTTTTTCCCAGCTAGGAGGCAATTGCCATCTCCTGTTTTTATAGCCTGCTGCACTGTAAGCAATAATCTCAAGGTGCGATTTCCATAGAGCGGGAATAAAAACATCACCGCCATCCTGCAAATATGAGTTACCTGTTTTTATAGTATATTTTTTCGGATAACTTGAAACAATATCGTCGGTAAAAAGGGCTTTATTCCCATCAAATGAAACACGAAGTTTGCGGTTCAGAAAATACCACGGAAGTGTTCGTGTGGCAAATTCTTTTAACACCCCGGGGATATTTTCCGGATCCAATTTTATTTTTCCTTCGAAATCCCCTATTTCCCCAAAAAATTTAGACTGAATCGTTTCGGTACCACTGCTCCAGGTTTTGGCATTAACCCCGGTTTGAAAATAAGACGGTATTTTCATGGGATCGGGAGGTGTTCGCTCATCCCATGCAATATGCCATAGTAAGGGATGGAACAGTACAAAATCAACACCTTTGGGTCTTCGCCTGTCAAATTCAGTAGTGATATCAACATTGTATTCCTGCCGCATCCAGATCGTCATTTCACGCATAGCCATACAATCCTCTTCATCCGAAATCCGGTAATAAGGATTGGATGTATTGTACCAGGCATCAGGATGTAAGGAGCCGCTTTCGAGCAATTCAGGAATTAACTCAAACAAAGGTTTTATCTGTTCATTTTGAAATGTCCCCTGATTCCAGTTACGATAATTACTCGCGCGATAAGCCATGTGTTCACACCAATTATAGCCTTCATGGTAATCACCGTTTCCCCATCTGACTATTATGTCACGGTCTTTATACATCGGCCCCAGCTTGTTATCATCCAAATAAACATCCGAGAAATTTACATGCAATGATATCACAGTATTGTATTTCGAGGCTTGTTTTATTAACCACTTGAGACTTTCAAGGGCTGAATTGTCATCTGGATTTTTAAGGGCTTGGTTCACCTCACTAAAAGAAGGGTATCCGGTATCGTGTCCCCTGTATTGCCAGCCAACCAAGTAAACCATTTTAGGCATTCCTCGTGAAATGTTATCGATTTTCCGAATGACATCAAGCACTTGCATCGCATTTAACTCTGATGAACTGTCGGCAGGGCAGTAGTCTACTCCGATTTTATATACAAAAGTTTGATCGTATTCGTGTATATATGGATAAAGCATGCAACCATATTCGCCTTTTGCAACCTCATTTTGTGCAAACCCCAAATTGGCTATTGAAATTGATAATAAAAGAAATAGTAAACTGATTCTGCTTCCTTTTATCATATTATTGTTATTCATTATCATCCATTGCTTTTTTTATGGTTTCAAGTTCGTCTTCAGGTTAGGATTGACTGACATCTTCACCTGAGAATTTAGTGAGCTTTTCAAAGAAAATACAGTTACTTTTGTTATAGCCTCCTCCTTCTAAGCATTCATATACTTTAGTGTTTGTATTCCCACATTCTTTTTCCCATATGGAATTCGCATTATTGAAATCCACATTCTTATCAAAACAAGCATTTATAATGGGATTGTCAGAAGGTATATTGCCCGGATTAATACTGCTATTGCTGCAACCATAAAACAAAGAGACAAGTATCCATGAAAATAGAAGTACCCTATGTATATTAATAATTCGATTGCTGTGCATAGTATCACACCTCCTGTTAAGAAAAAATTAATTCTTTATGAATTGGTATACTTTAATTGAATGTGGAGACAATGTGATATTCATTATATTCCCCGACTTTATATTTTGGTGTTCCCATAAATCTCTTATGCTATAGTCTTTCATTTTGTATGGATCAGCCGCCCAGTAATTCTCATTCGCTTTTAGAAGAACCGAGGGGTTGATTTCAACGGTTTTAACTTCGTCTCCGCGGTTTAAAAGACAAACAGCTTTTTCTTTTCCAGACAGTTGTTTAACCCATATCTCATAATCACCATTATCACGAAAACAAAATGCCTGTTTGCCTAATGTATCCTGGTTAATTGCAATCATTTCGTTGTTGGTTAAAATGTCAAGGGTTTCTTTCGACATGTCCCGAAGATCGTTTCCTGCCATCAGTGGCGCAGCAAGTATACACCAGAGCGAGAAGTGTGTTTTGTATTCTTCGGTTGTCATTCCGTCATTTCCGACTTCAAGCATATCAGGATCGTTCCAATGACCGGGACCGGCATATTTATTCAAATTTTTTTGTGCATCGAAAATGGCCATCATCGCATCCCAACGGTCAACAATGTCACCAGTTGTTCGCCATAGATGACCAACATCATTTGCCCATTCCCAGGGTTTTGATTGCCCCCATTCACAAAGGCTGAATACTATCGGACGACCTGCTACATATAACGCATCCCGCATTATTTCATAAGAAGTCTGTGCATTTTGGGTTGTAGAGTAACACCAGTCGTATTTTAAATAGTCGACCCCCCATCTGGCGTAGGTCCGGGCATCTTGGAATTCATAACCACGACCGCCAGGACGTCCCTGGCATGTTTTTGTTCCAGCACATGAATAAATGCCAAATTTTAGGCCTTTTGAATGAATATAATCGGCAAGGTATTTCATGCCATTCGGGAAACGGTCTTTATCAACAACAACCTCTCCGCTTTCATCACGATCAACCTGCCAGCAGTCATCAATCACGACATATTCGTACCCGGCATCTGCCATCCCGCTGGATGCCATGGCATCGGCTATCTCCATGATCAGTTTTTCACTAACATCGCATCCGAATTTGTTCCAACTGTTCCAGCCCATTGGCGGGGTATTCGCAATTTGAGTAAATTTTTGGGCATTCAGATTGAAAAAAAGAATGAGCAGTAGTTTGATTAAAAATATGTGTTTCATGATAATTGTTTTTATTATATGCAGTTTTTATTGTATGTGGAAAAATTAAAAATTAATAAGAGTTAACAAATACTAAATTATATGTAAAAGGATATTATTAAATTTTAAGTTTCTGCGAATTTTTACATTCCCTCCCTCCCCGATCCGTATGCTCGGAAAGAGAAGGGAGGTAAATGAAACTATTAAATCCATGAAAAAAACCTAACTACTATTAAAGAACCTAAAATTTTCACTAAATAAGCATTACAAGTAATGCTAATACCCTGAATTTTGTTCTAAAATCTGCTTTGTGAAGTTCGTACTATGAGATTGGTTGCAAAAGTACTTTGCAGGAAAAATCTGTTGCTCGTACTCAAATACGTTATATACTTTAGTGTCTGAATTCTTATCTTTATCAATACGAATACCCCGGTCTGGTTTAATGAATCCCTCCTTGGCAATTTTCCAACGGCGTGCATCATAGAAACGATGTGCTTCGAGGCACAACTCAATCCTGCACTCATGGCTGATGATTCCAATATAAAGGCGCCTTTTATATGAGCTTCGTTGAAAACTTTCGTCACATTGTTCTGTAACCAGCTTGTCTGCATTTTCAATAAACAAGACATTACAGTGTCCCGATGGGGTTTCTCGTGTTGTTTCAATCGTAGGGATGACAATCAATCCTTTATTTTCTTCAAATGTTGATGCAATTTCATTAATACTATTATGCCCTAGATTTACATATTTTTTATTAGGTTGATATTCAATATGGTCTGTTATTGCCTTTGCGTCAAGTCCATATCTCAGTGCTTCATTTTCCCGAATTGTTGGCCAGACCAAACCATCAAAAAAAACAGTATGAGTGTGAAAATCACATTCTAATGTGTGGTAATCGGGTAAATCTGGTATTACAATACGTTGAGTCTCTTTGTATCCTTGCCCGTTGATGGCTAATGTACAGGTTATCTCCAGGCAACAAAATGCAATAAATAATATTTTTTTAGAAACCATAAACATATCTTGTTAAGAGATTCACAAATATATGCTAAAATGATTTAGCACAAAATTTATTTTAACTTTTTTTTAAAAAATTTTCATTTATTTTTTGTATATATTTAAATATCTGTATATTATATTGTGTAATTGGATTGACTGTGATAGTTGACAATAACCTCTGCATCCTTTTCTGATAATTTTAATATTTATCGTTGTCATTGTTGATTCTTACTATGGGTCTGCTTTTAATTTTATTTTTTATTTGCTTAATAATCTTGTATTTACACATTTTTGGCTTACTGGATTTTTTAAAATCAGTTTTAATTCTTAAATTTAGAAACGTTTTAGCATATATTATTTATAAAATGAACAATAAATAAAATAATATGGTACATTTATTTGGTCACTATTATTCAAAATCTGGATAGTCATAATAAATCCCTGTGAATATTTCAATTTTTAAATCCATAGGTTAAAAAAGACTTCCTAAACGAAACATTTATATATAAATTATTTTTTTCTCATGAAGATTAATTGAGTTTCACGAATAAAAAAACAAAAGATAACGGATTGTGATAAAATCTACTTTTCAATATAACCTTTCAAAAAAAAATCACATAAATTATATATTAGCCTTTGTAATCTTGAACGAATGGGGCTTTATCCCTTATGTAAGCTACTCATGTCTGCAAGAATTACATGAGTGTTATAATAGTAAAGAAATTTTACTTAATTCAGAATGAATCGTTAATACAGAAAATCATTCTATAAATGTTAGTGAAGCAAGTTGTAATTAAATATTTATCAAAATACCATTGTTGAAATTAGTTGTGTAAAAAATGACAAAATTGTATTAAAATCATTTTATAATCTGATCAATAAGAAGACTTATTCTCATGACTCTTAGGAGTAATTTTAATAATGTAAATACTAATTTTGTAAAATCCCTTTTGTCAGGTTCGATTTTCATCTTTTTAACAAAATTAGAATTTTCAGTATTTTCAAGACAATCTTTAAAATATTAGTTTTATGAATGAATTCAACATATTATGAAATCAAAAGTTACACTAACCGACATAGCTCAACATCTAAACGTATCTGTTGCCGTAATTTCATTAGTTCTCAGGAATAAATGGAAAGAAAACAGGATCAGTAAGGAGTTAGCTAAAAAAGTAAAAGAGGCTGCCGAACAACTAGGTTACAAACCGAATGTCTTGGCCCAATCTCTCCGTACTGGTAAATCCGGAATAATAGGCCTTATTATTGCAGATATCTCAAATCCTTTTTATGGTAAAATTGCTGGGGTTATTGAAAACGAGGCAGAAAAATCAGGTTATGAAGTAATGTTTGGAAGCAGTGAGGAAAACCTGAATAAATTCATAAAGGTAGGAGAGACATTAATATCCAGGCAAGTTGACGGATTAATAGTGGTGCCGGTTGCTGGTTCAGATGCAATTCTTACAGATTGGAAAGCTAGGAATATTCCCATAATTTCCATTGACCGATTTGTTCCTAATCTTGATATTCCTTATGTTGTCAGTGATAATTATCAGGGTAGTTTGTTGGTTACTGATTTCATGATTAAAAAGGGATATAGAAAAATTGTTTTTGTAACAAACGATAGTGACTTGTCGACCTATAAGGAAAGAGAAAATGGCTTCCTGGATGCTGTAAAAAAAAGCACTGTAACTAATATTTCCCACACAGTCTTTAAATTAAATCACAAGAACTGGAAAATAGAACTCAGAAATTTAATGCCATTAATATTGAAAATGGAAACGGAAATTATCTATTTTCCACAAAACATGCTTGGGATTGAAGGGATTCGAATTTTTAAAGAAATGAATATCAATATACCGAATGATATTTCTGTTGTATGTTATGATAATTCTGAAATATTTGAACTTTATAAGCCAGGGATTACCTGCTATGAGCAACCTATTTCCGAAATGGCGACGGATGCTACATCCCTTTTAATTAAAAAATTAACAAAAAATATAGCTATCGATAAATACAGAAAAAAAATATTAGGTAATTTAATTATCAGAGAATCATGCTAATGCATACAAACTTTAAATTAATTTAATGCTGGGCTTTGGAATTAAATAATTTTTTATAGCTTTGCTAAATCGTTTTAGTTAAATGTTAAATTTTAATTATAAAAAAAACTATAGGAAATAAACCCCAAATCCTAAAATTAAATTTAAAAGATATGAGTACTAGATTAATAGGAACTTTGCCCAAAGTAGGTATCCGACCTGTTATTGACGGACGAGAACGAGGAGTCCGTGAATCACTTGAAAAACAAGTGATGAACATGGCAAAGGAAGCCGCACGGTTAATTGAAGATAACTTACAGTTCCCCAGCGGGGAAAAGATAGAATGTGTTATTGCAGATACATGTATTGGAGGAGTTGCAGAAGCTGCTATGTGTGCCGATTTGTTTCAGAGGAAAGGAGTTGGCGTATCCTTAACTGTAACACCTTGTTGGTGTTATGGAACTGAAGTAATGGATACGGATCCATTAATCCCCAAAGCAGTATGGGGCTTTAATGGTACGGAGAGACCCGGAGCAGTTTATCTGGCAGCAGCATTAGCTGGTTATGCACAGAAAGGACTTCCGGCTTTCGGTATTTACGGACGTGATGTACAGGATGCCAATGATATCAAAATTCCGGAAGATGTAAAGGAAAAAGTGCTTCGCTTTGTTAAAGCAGGTTTGGCCGTCTCACAGATGAAAGGAAATTCATACCTGTCAATTGGATATAGTTCAATGGGTATTGCCGGTTCAATGGTTGATTCCAATTTTTTCCAAGATTACCTTGGAATTCGCACTGAATTTGTGGATTCAACAGAAATACTCCGCCGTATTGACGAAGAGATATACGATAAAGACGAATTTAAAAAAGCATTGGCATGGACCAAAGACAATTGCAAAGAAGGGAAAGACTATAATAATCTTGAAAAACAAGAAAATGAAGCCAGAAAACTGAAAGAGTGGGAAATTGTAGTAAAAATGACTCTTATCTGTCGCGATATGATGATTGGTAATTCCAAACTAATAGAAATGGGATACCGCGAAGAAGGGTTGGGAAGAAACGCTATTTTGGGAGGATTTCAGGGCCAACGTCAATGGACTGATTATCAGCCTAATGCAGATTTTACTGAAGCAATTCTAAATTCCTCATTTGATTGGAATGGAGTACGCCAGGCTTTCATTTTTGCTACTGAGAACGATAGTCTGAACGGGGTTTCCATGTTGTTCGGTCATCTTCTCACAAATACCGCACAAATTTTCTCGGATGTCCGTACTTTTTGGAGTCCTGAGGCTGTAAAACGTGTAACCGGAAAAGAATTAACAGGAATAGCCAAAAACGGAATTATTCATCTTATTAATTCCGGCTCAACCACTTTAGATGCAACGGCACAGCAACAGGATGCAAATGGCAATCCGGTTATGAAACCTTACTGGGAGATTACAGAAGAGGAGGTTCAGAAATGTTTGGAAAATACAACATGGCCCCAAGCCATACGTGAGTATTTTCGTGGAGGTGGGTACTCTTCACAGTTTAAAACTGCAGGAAAAATGCCGGTAACTATGTCGCGCATAAATCTGATAAAAGGAATCGGACCGGTTCTTCAAATTGCTGAAGGATGGACTGTTGAATTGCCTGAAGATATTCACAAATTGCTTGACGAAAGAACTGATCCAACTTGGCCCACAACCTGGTTTGTTCCCAGAACAACAAGTATAGGTGCCTTTAAAGATGTATACACAGTAATGAATAACTGGGGAGCCAATCATGGTGCAATCAGTTATGGACATATCGGTGCTGATCTAATAACCCTTGCATCTATGCTTCGCATTCCCGTAAATATGCACAATGTTTCATTGGACAAAGTCTTCCGTCCAGCGGTATGGGCATCTTTCGGAGAGGATAAAGAGGGTGCTGATTTCAGGGCATGTAATACATATGGACCATTATACGGCATTAAATAATTGCAACTTTCAACCTGTTGTTTTTTGGGAATAGTAAATCTTCAATTATACAACTTATGAAAAAGAGAATAACAATACTTGTGATTTTAACGGTTATACTAACTGGCAGCATGCTTGTCTGCTGTAAGATTAAAACGATAAAGAACAATAATAGAAAAATGGAAACTTTCAGCAAAGGAACGTATGGTTTTGATAAGCAATTTCTAGAAAACCATCTAAATGTTATAGAATTAAAAAGTGGAAATGCATCAATAGCCATTATACCTGCTTTACAAGGACGTGTAATAACTTCAACCTGTGAAGGGGATAAGGGATTTAGTTTTGGATGGATCAATTATGATCTTATTGAATCAGGAGAAAAACTCGAACATTTTAACCCATATGGAGGTGAAGAGCGGTTTTGGATCGGGCCTGAAGGTGGACAATTCTCTATTTATTTTAAAAAAGGGGAAGAGTTTATTTTTGATAATTGGTTTGTCCCTTCACAGATTGATACAGAACCTTTTGATTTGATCAGAAAAGATAGTACTAGCACTCAATTTTATAAAGAAATTGCGCTTCAGAATTATTCTGGCACAAAATTTACCATGGAAGTAAACCGTAATATAATCTTATTATCCAATAAGCAAATAGGGGAATTATTAAATCTTCCTGAAAATAATCTTTCGATGGTTGCATATGAATCATCAAATACTATTAAAAACAAAGGAAAGCATTCCTGGACTAAAGAAACAGGGTTACCATCTGTGTGGATGTTGAGTATGTTGATCCCCTCACCTGAAGTTACTGTTGTAATTCCAATTAAACCTGGTGATGTTAAAGAAATGGGAGTGAAATTCAACGATGATTATTTTGGCAAAATTAAAGATGACCGACTTAAGGTAGTAAATAATATTGTTTTTTTCAAAGCTGATGGGAAAAGTCGAGGGAAAATAGGTATTCCTCCTTTACGAGCTGCACAGTTCATGGGTAGTTATGATTCTCAAAATAAAGCATTGACTATTTTAGAATGTATTCTACCTGAAAATAATACTGATTATGTCAATTCTGCATGGGAAATACAAGATAATCCGTATGGAGGTGATGCATTTAATTCATATAATGATGGACCACTTGAAGATGGTTCGCAAATGGGGCCATTTTTTGAATTGGAAAGTTCTTCACCAGCATTGGAATTAAAACCGGAACAATCGTATACCCACTTGCAGCGGATTTATCATTTTAAAGGCGATAAAGAAGAACTTAACAGGATAACTGAAAAAGTACTTCATGTTTCAATCGAGCAAATTGAAACAATTTTTTAGTTGGTGAAAAATTATAAAACTTAATGACTGTGAAAGAAAAAGAGAGAATTATTCCGAAAGGGATACTATTGCCATTTGTGCTGATTACATCATTATTCTTTTTATGGGGATTAGCAAATAATATGACAGATACACTTTTGGCCGCTTTTAAGAGGATAATGAGCATGTCCGATTCAAGGACTGCACTTATTCAAATTTCTTGCTACGGATTGGGATATTTTATCTTTGCACTCCCGGCAGCCATATTTATAAAGAAATATTCCTATAAATCTGGCATTCTATTGGGATTAGGACTTTATTTAATCGGTTGTCTCCTGTTTTTCCCTGCAAAGCTGACCGGAAATTATTTTCATTTTCTTGGCGCTTTATGGATTTTATTTGGTGGGTTATCCATTCTGGAAACTGCTGCCAATCCTTACATTATTTCTATGGGACCAGAAGAAACGGGTACAAGACGCTTAAATTTTGCTCAATCATTTAATCCCATTGGATCGATTATGGGTGTTGTGCTGAGTCAGGTTTTTATCCTGGCATCATTAAATAAAGCCGGAGCGACAGAAAGAGCAGCAATGAATCCTGAACAATTACAAATGATACAATCCATCGAGTTAAATTCTGTTACTTCTACATATGTATCTATTGGTGCATTATTGTTGGTTTTATGGTTGGTGATTTATTTTATGAAAATGCCTAAAACTGTTGAATCAAGCGGAAAAGTTGATCTGGGTCCTACTATAAAACGCCTTTTGAAAAATAAAAATTATACCATGGGCGTTGCTGCGCAGTTTTTTTATGTTGGAGCTCAAATTGGCATTTGGTCTTTTACAATTCGTTATGCTATGCAGGAATTAAGACTTGAAGAGATCACATTACTTACAGGAGAAACAGCAGAACAAATTGCGGCGAACTATTATATTGCCTCACTTATTTTGTTTGTTATTTCAAGATTTATTTGTACCGGTTTAATGAGATTTGTCAAACCTGGAAAATTACTTACATATTTATCCTTCTTGGCAGTAGGACTTACCCTGATTGTAGTATTTGTTGGTGGCAGGATTGGAGTATATTCCTTAGTAAGTATTTCAGGCTGTATGTCTTTAATGTTCCCCACAATTTTCGGTATTTCAGTAAAAGGTCTGGGTGAGGATACAAAAATAGCAGGATCAGGACATATTATGGCTATTGTTGGAGGAGCAGTAATTACTCAGCTTCAGGGTCTTGTTTCGACTTCAGTTGACAATATCCGTGCAGGTTTCTCTATTAATATACCGAGCGGTATTAATATGGCATACCTTATCCCTTTCGTCTGCTTTTTGTTTATCGCCTATTATGCTTTTAAAACTACAGGTAGGATTTTATCTAAATAAAGGATAAAATTTAATTCCTGTAATATTTTACTACTACTTTATTATATACAATTTTTGATTGTTGGAATCTTTTATTTAATAAGATATCAATTCTTGTGAATGGTATACTTATGGAAAAGTACAAGTTAATATTTGACTAGGCAGCTTTGTATACCTCTAATGTTTTTACTTTGTTATATTGTCAATAATTCCATAAGGAAAGATTACAACTTTTTTCCTTTTTGGTTTTAGTTTGCCCGGGTTAGGGAATATTAATTTCAACAGTAGCGTAGCCCTTAATACCGGGTATAATATTTATAATCACATCTTTAGAAGAATATTTATTATATTTACCATCACCTTTGGGAGCATAATAAAAATCTGCACTTGTAATCGTAGCATTACTACCTGCTGAAGATTTTACAAATAATTCAACAAAAACCTGTATAGGAATCCCATTCTTAATTAAATGGGTTCCACCAGATAAATCAATAACAATACAATTCGCATCAGAAATAGGGATTTCTCCGGAATCGGTTAGTTCAATTACTTCCGGACCAACGAAATCTGGTGAATTAACCGAACCAATACCACCTGTAAGTTTAAGCATATTCCGTTTACTATGATTGATACCTACCACCGCATACAGCGACGGTATGTAATCTGGCTGATCATCGTGGTAATAAATTGTGGGATAAGGCGCATTGTCAAAACAAGGGTCCGTGTACGGATTATCGTCGTGGTCATATAAGCCGAATTCACCTTCAATGAACATATTATAAGCGACCCAGAGAAAACCTTTGGTACCGGTTCCGGTGCTGTTGTAACTACCCCAGTCCTGTCCCTCGCTATTTGCAATGAGGAAGGCGCCTGAATAGGTCTGTCCATCCCGATCATCAATATACGAACGCTCATCGTCATAACCACAGATGCATAACGAGTGTCGCAGCCAATTTTCTCCTACTTTCGCATACATGACGCCATTGTTGATCCCCAGCCCAGAGGCACTGGCTCCATAAGCTGGGTAATTCGCCTTAAACAATCCCCTTGTAACGGCGCAACCGCCATTGGCTATATGTTGTTTTACTGTTTCGAGACCATCAGTATTATCAACACGAATCTTATGAAGCTGACCAGTACGATTCCGAAGAGCGGCAATCCGCGCCTCCTCGCCCGGCCATTCCGTCCAATGCGAATCCATAGAGTATTTAGAAACCGATGCACAGCCTACATCCGAAAGGCGTTCCATAGCATGTTCTGTACACTCGGCTCCCATTGTTCCCTGGGAAATCAGAGAAAATAAAAACCGCGGGCTACAGACAACTTCTGGATCACCGGTCGATGCAACCAGATCATGATCCCGTGCCTGAGTATAGGTGTTATAATAATAACATGATGACCAGCACGTACAATCCCCAATTTTTTGTTGCCCGATCGGTGGAAAGTATTTCGTCATGCTGTTATCAACAGCTGTAGGTCGTTCGTCAGCGTTGACATCCTTTTCTTTATGCTTATTACAACTCGAATTACAGGTTAAGTTTATCAGAGCGAAGCAAACCAATAGAGCATTAAAAGTTGCTCCGACAAAAAAATGAATCAAAGATTTTTTATAATCAAATTTTCCTTTCATTTTGTATTCCAATTAATATTTATTATTCCATGAATAGTTTTCAAATCATGCATCGGTATAGATAAATACCTGGCTATATCTTTTATTGTTACTTGGGTTTTTGCCAATTTTATTTACTTTCACTTTTTATAACACTAGTCTATGCAAACGTTTGATATATACTACAGATCTACAATTACTTTCAAGAATAAGTAGAGTATTTTTCCAAACAAGGGAGGCTATTTTTTAAGCCTAATCAACTATATAAATATTTTACCGTTCAATAACATTATTTTGGTAGTAAAATAGCTTGAATGAACGAACGTGGTGGACAATGAATGAGTAATTTGTTACCACTACTCTTTTCTATCCAGTCTTTCCTGCGAATTTCATTTGGCATATCAATCTTATTCCGGGCAAAAATATCATCGGCATCAAGCATTGATATTTTAACTGATGAAAACTCTTTTTCTAATAATGAACAATCAAATTCTACTACTTTCGCAGAATCGGTTCGATTGAGTGTATAAACCACCAAGGTGTCTTTTTTTAGACTATAAGCTGCCTGGACCTGAAACAGGTCATCACGATGTGCTCTATACTCCTCGATTTCAAGTGGCCAGCGAGCAGATGTTCGGGATAGTAATTCATAAACCTTACCCGGAGCCGTAAGATAGGCTCCTTCTTTGGGTGTTTCAATTACAGCTTGTCCGTGTGTATTAGAGAAATTATTAAAATTAATAAAATCTACAATACTACCTTTTCTCTGCCAATTCATAAGGTATCCGGCTGCCTTTAAACCACAAAACCATGTTCCCAATACCATAGACCTTTTAATCTGTGTCTTATGTCCATACAGGAAACGTTCATCGACTTTTTCTTTTGGGTTTTTTGCTCCATATAAATGAACCTGCCATTCGGTATCGCAATACTTAATTTCGGTACCATTGGCACTGTTAAAATCATTAATAATTTTTAACATTCGATCCAAACGACCCTCTTCTTCATCATCTCTGTCTGCAAAAAAATCAATAAACATACCTGCAATTTTTAACATTTCAGGAATTTTATCGCTATAATAATCATACGTGATCATACCGATTTTAATAGTTGGATCAACTGCTTTCATTGCCTTGGAATAATTGACTACTTCTTTGGCATAGTCTTCTGCAGAAATCCAACGGTAGGCTTCGTTGTCTATTTCCCAATATTTTACATCAAAAGGTTTCTTATATCCATTTTTCACCCGCCAATCAGCCATAGGATTTTCGCCCGCCTTCAGATTACAATAAGCTACCCAATCCGCAGCATTCCGTGCACCCTGTTCGGGATCAGTAAATTGGCTTAGTTTGTAGGATGGAAACTGACTTTTGTAATGCTCTCTATTGAAATAATTCTTTTTATTCGGATTATAGAGATTCACACATAGCATCATCTGCGAACCAATTTTTTTACAAAACATGGAAAATTCATCAGTTCCCAGATCATTGTTATTCAGACCACCCCAATAAAAAGAAGGCTCCGGCTGACGTGAATCCTTATCTCCCACTGCATCCTTCCAGTCATAGGAAGAGGCAAAACATCCGCCGGGAAACCGGATTAAACCGGGTTTGACTTTTTCAGCCGCTTCAACAGTCGATTTTTTCCATCCATAAAAATTATCTACAGGCATTAAAGAAAAGGCGTCCGCCTCAATACTACTTTGAGGAGCAATAAAAACTGCAAAAGTCACTTGGGCTGTCGGTCCTGAATAAGGAATTTCACATGTGTACTTTTTATATTCCCTGGTCAGTATGATTTCTTTTGAGAACAGAGGTTGTTCCCAATTTCCTTCGTGATATAATCGGATTTCGACCTTTTTACTGCCGGAAATAGATTTCAGAAACCCGCTAAAATGATATGTCTTTCCTCGTTCCAGATACTTCCCATCCTGAGCCAATCCTCCCCATTTCTTGCGTTCATTATTAATAACACGGACACTCTGCACTCCATGACCGCACCCACCTTTCTCTTCTGGTTGAATAAGAACATCAATTATGGGCGATTCGTTTATAAAAAACGTGGATTCGTCCGTTATGATTGCCGGATTATTTGCAATGCCTGGGGCAGCAAACCAACTATTATGTTCATAACCACTATGATACCATGCTTCGTTACTCCAATCGGTAATATAATTGTCCCCTTTAAGCAGTAATCCAAATGAATTTTTAGTATTACCATTATAAGGTATAAATGGTTCAAAACTACGATTAAAAAACAGTTCCGCTTGCATCGGTGCAATCTGATAGCCAAAACCAATTTCAATAAACTGACTGTATAGCAATTGACTAATTGGAGTAGTTGCCGTGGTTTGATCGGTAATCCGATAGCTAAGATCAGCAGTCTGAGCAAAACAGTGAAAAGACAGTACTACTAATAAAACTATTATGGAATTAAAAGATATCCTTTGTTTAGAATTTCGCTTCATCTTTTTTCATTTTTAGTTATTTATACAAATGTTTAAACCTTATTTTTCCCAAAACGAAATCTCTTCGGGACACAGAGCTTTGTTTAATCTCAATCCCTAATTTCGACGGGAATATCGGAATTCTTTAAATAAAGTGTCTTAAAATTCAGCCCCCTCTCATTTTTATTTTCCATTTTTACCATCTATTTTTTTACTGCTTTATTTTCTAGATAATCCGAATATTCCAGTGTCACATGATTTCTAGTTCAACTGCACTAACAGATGCCGCCGGGAATGTTAATTTATTATTTTTCGAAATTGAAGATTCCTTTGGAGATGTATGATCAGGTTCATATTGATAAATTTCATGAGCAGGATCAAGGGCAATGCAAAATACTTTACCGGATTTGACTTTCTTTCCCTGAATAGTTAGCTCAGTAGAAACAGGTTCCGTTCGATTAATATTAATAACATGTAAATAAATTCGATCACCCGTCCGACTTGCAGTAATGTCAAGGTCTTCAGTGTCAGTATAGACATTGATAGATTTTTGTCCAACATGTTTCCGATAAAGGCTCATAATCATTGCGACGGGCATCATAAACGATTGACCGGATGGTGTCGGGATTATAATAGCGTTGTTCTGCCAGACAGTACCGCAAAAATCAGCAAGTGTTGCAATTTTCAGTATGTCGCCATTTCTTTCATACATGTTCAAGATTCTGGCGTTCGACACTCCGGCAGCCCAGGTGGAAAGAGCTTCATTTCGATTTCGGCCAGGCAGAAAGAAGTGACCTTCTGTGATGGCTAACGGGATGCCCAGATTAGCGACATCATTCCGCATTTTAAATAAATCCGCTTCGGGTTGCTTGTAGGAATTCATGAAATATTTCCAGGATTTATCCCAATCCTTCCGATATTCAATCCCTCTCAAGGGTGAATCATCACCTCCGGGGCCATAACCCTGATGAAATGCCAGATACTGAAGTTCCTCGCCTGCGACTTCAGCCATTCGTTTTGCCCAGCCACTTTGTCCCCATCCGATGATTTTAATAGTCGAATCGGCCTTCCGCATAGCTTTGGCGAAAGCTAGTGTTTTCTCTGCGGCTGTCTCGACATCGAAATCATTACCATAGGATGTTTCGTTCCCGATCTGCCAGAGTTTTACATTATAGGGC
Organism: Bacteroidales bacterium; assembly: GCA_016926235.1. The sequence continues at coordinate 58,758 of JAFGOZ010000456.1, forward strand.
TCTTTGACTCCATTTTTGATTCTTTCAGCATTATTGGGATTATTGCAATAATCAACCCATTCGGCGGCTTCCTCAGCCGTTCCACAACGAATCTCGCCCTTGGGTGATTTTGCCCAATTTGCCCGGCCGTCAGATTCAAAATTAATTGTAAGCAGAGGATCAGCCCCAACCTGGTTGCAGAAATCAACAAATTCATGAGTACCCACTTGGTTTCTATAGATTCCACCCCATAAAAGGTTGTACATCGGTTTACGGTTTTCCATCGGTCCGACTCCCTCTTTCCAGTGATAGTATGAAGAGAAACAACCACCCCAACGAATAAGTGTCGGAGCCAACTCTTTGGTAATATCAATGACATCCTGCCGCCAGCGGTCTTCTATAAAATCCCAGGCAGCGTCAACCGATCCATCCGTGATCCCCAGGGGTTCCATAAACTGCATATACAAATATGGAGATAGATCAAATTGCGTTTGAGGATCAATGGAAATAACGGACAAATCGTTATCCGATTTTGAACAGGAAAATAAACTAAATATAGATAACAATACCAGGCCGACAGCTAATATTCCACAGCCTGATATCAGGTTCTTGTAGGCATTTTTATACGTCATTACTTACCTTTTTTTGTTTATAATATTTAAAATTATTGCATTTTCTACCAAGTTGACTTCTGAATCCAAATGATATCGATACCAATTTCAGGATCTGTAATATCCATTGTTGGTCCTCTGTATTCCAATGTCAGAATATTTTCTCCTTTGGTCAAATTAAATGGTTTCAGTTTAAAATACACAACAGGGTACGATAAAATCAATAGTATGGGATTTATTCAATGGCGTACCTGCTGACTATCAAACATTACACTTAATGTGCCTGATTGCGTCATTAGCACTACTGTAATTTTGATCATTGTTATTGAGTTACTTATAATATTGGTCCTTCACTTGTGTATCTATAAGTTTTAATCGACAGAATATAAGAAATCAATTCTTCATTATTGTGAAATGAAAATAACTTCTATCACCACAAGCCATTTGAAATTTATTTTCGACTTCATATCTCACACCATTACTGTCCCATTAAAATCTAAAAAAGTTCTTTGAAATATTTGAAATTTAGTTCGATACAGGCATTTTTCGAGCGAACGGAC
>JAFGOZ010000457.1 GCA_016926235.1 Bacteroidales bacterium
ATAAAGATTGAATATTCAATTCTATGTAGATTCGAGTTGAAATAATGATGGGTTATAAATGATATAAAGCAAAGAGCGGTGAATAGGATTTTGAAAGTTATTTAATCAGCATTTATAAAATTGGATAGTGACGAAACGGCAGGCTTTGCTTAAGCTTATATGAAGTGTAGTAAAGGCAAATCTCAAATACGCATTCTGTATTGCATTATAACAAATGAAAAATTGATGATTGAAAAAGAAGGTTTAAAAATAGATATTCGTGAAAAAATGTTTCGCGAATTAAGTGATAAAGATATTTTTATCCAGGCAAATGATTATTCATTTGAATATGCTGATAAAGCTTTAAACAGGAATGTTTATCCTACCGACGAAGCAATTGCCGGGTTAGAGTTTTTTGATGAAGATTTACCTGATGAATCAAATCATTCAACAGAAATTATAAAGCAACTTCATGAATATGGTTCACCTGCAACAGTTTCTCAAATTGGGGGTAGGTATTTTGGATTTGTAAATGGAGGAGTTGTTCCTACTGCTTTAGCAGCAAAAATGCTCTCAGATTTTTGGGATCAAAATACCGGGCTTTATGTTATGTCTCCAATTGTATCTAAACTAGAATCTGTTGTTGAGACCTGGCTTAAACGAATATTTAATCTGCCCGATAATACTGTTGCAGGTTTTGTAAGTGGTACTTCAATGGCAATTCTTTGTGGGTTGTCTGCTGCCCGATATAGAATTCTTAAACGTTTAAATTGGGATGTTAATTCAAAGGGTTTGTTTTCTGCTCCAAAAATCAGGGTTGTTGCAGGTAGGCAAGCACATAGTTCGGTTGTAAAGGCAATTTCAATTTTAGGACTTGGGAAAGATAACATTGAATGGGTTGATGTTGATAATCAGGGGCGAATAATTCCAGAAAATATACCTGTCTTAGACGAAAATACGATATTAATTTTACAGGCAGGCAATGTGTGTACCGGATCATTTGATCATTTTGAGTGTATTTGTGAGATGGCAGTAAAAGCTAATTCATGGATTCACATCGACGGAGCTTTTGGACTTTGGGCATCTGGTTCAGATAAACTTAAGCACTTAACAAAGGCTATTGAAAAAGCAAATTCATGGTCTGTTGATGCTCATAAAACATTAAATACGCCCTATGATTGCGGTATTATTTTGTGCAGTGATAGCGAAGCTTTGGTTTCATCCTTACAAGCAACAGGATCATATATTGTTTATGGCGAAAAGCGAGATGGAATGTTATACACTCCTGAAATGTCAAAACGAGCCAGAATTGTTGAATTGTGGGCAACAATTAAATATTTGGGTCGTCAGGGAATTGATGATTTGGTTTATGGATTACATGAAAGGGCAGTTCAATTTGCAAACGAATTAAAAGAATCAAAATTCCTGGTTTTAAATGATGTTGTTTTCAATCAGGTTATTTTTGCCTGTGAAAATGATGATGTTACAGAAAGAGTTTTAAGTTTTGTTCAAAAATCAGGAGAATGTTGGTGTGGTGGAGCGCAATGGAATAACCGTAAAGTAATTCGTGTTAGTATTTGTTCATGGGCAACCACAGCAGACGACGTTTCACGTTCGGTTAGAGCATTTGTAAAGGCAAAAAACGACACAAAATAAAAAGGCCTAATGCTTAATATATAAGTATGAACGATACCCAATAGCCGGTATTAAACTACAACCCAGGTATAGAGCAGCTCTATGGTAAATAATATTAATAATTCAGTATGAAAGAATTTGATTTTAAAAAAATAGATGCATTTGCCTCCGGTAAATCAAGTGGAAACCCGGCCGGATATATTAACCTGAAAAATGAAAAAGATATTACAGCAGGGGAGATGCTTCAAATTGCAAAAGAGCTTAAAGGCTTTGTTAGTGAAGTGGGATATGTTCATAAATCGGGGGACCAACAATTTGATTTAAAGTTTTATTCGTCCGAACGCGAAGTTGATTTTTGCGGACATGCTACTATTGCCATAATGTACGATTTGTTGAAAACCGATGTGAAGCTGAGACAACTTGACTGGGTTCAAATTGGAACCAATCGGGGTGTTTTAAAAGTGGAGAACAGGATTGATAGTGAGGATGCTGTTTTTATTTTTTCCCCCGAACCTTTTGAAAAGAGCGAGTTGCCTGATACTGATGAATTGGCGTTAAACCTGAAGATAAAACCCAATGAGATTGATAATAAGTTTCCCATATCAATTATAAATGCAGGTTTAACTACATTATTAGTACCCATTAAATCATTGCAATCAATTCTCAATATCAGTCCTGATTTGGAAGTGTTAAAGGACTTTTGCTTAAGGTCAGGAGTTGATATTATAGAGGTTTTTACACTTGATGTAGCCAATAAATCGAGCAATTTCAGAACAAGGGTTTTTGCCCCTACGTTTGGATACATTGAAGATCCTGCTACAGGTTCGGGTAATTCGGCATTTGGCTATTATTTAATCAAGAATAATTTGTGGAAGGGTGATACTATTATCATTGAGCAAAATGGACTTATGGATAATTTTAATATCGTGAAACTTCAAAAGCAAATTGATGCTAAAGGGAATAACCGTGTACTGTTTGGAGGTGGAGCAGTTACTCGAATTCATGGTAAATATCAAATTCATTAACAACTGTTGTTACATTAGAATATTATTTTTTTTGATGACTATTAAACAATATAATAATGAAGTGCTGTTTGTTTAAAGAACAGTAAGATAGCGTAATACAAAAATGTTTGGTGTTTTTTTTGAGGGTTTATGAATAGTTTTGGTTTGATGATTTCTAAACTGCTGATGTATTGGGTAATGGTGAAAAATATATCATTTAAACTATTAATAATTGTTAAAAGAGGCTGGTTTGTTGTTAAATTAGTGTTAAAACAAGGTTATTATGCCTATCTTTAATAAGAATCAATAACCTTTAAATACCTTTCAATTATGAGTGCAACCATAACATTTAATCAGCTCAGGAAGATCAAGGAT
>JAFGOZ010000458.1 GCA_016926235.1 Bacteroidales bacterium
CTGATTACATGAAATCTGATAATGTAGAACTAAGTAACTGTTTAAATTTGATCATCTAATTTTATTATAGACTATTAGAAGTTTAGATATGAAGCATCACGTTTCCGATAAATCGGAAACGTGATGCTTCGAGTCTTTCGTCTTAGTTTAAAGAATAAATTTAAACATAGGGACTTAGAACACATGCCCCTTTTTGATATTTTCTATGCGTTCGAGAGCTTCCTGCCTGTGCCACTCCACTTCCACAGCTCCTTTAATTTTTTCAAGGTCGACCGGTGATACCAAATCCAGATCGAGGGATTCGTAAGTTGGTTGCTCCAATCCGGAGGTCAGCGATTCAGAGGATAATGAATCCTGGGCAACCTGTAATTCCCAATAACGGTTTATTTTTTCTATATTGGTAGCGTATTGCTCCACTTGCTGGCCACTGAGGGGAATCGTTTTTACCACCGTGTTATTTTCAAAAGCCTGTAATTCGAATCCGACATTGCTCTTCAGAATGATAAACTCATTGGCCTGGCCAAAGTCGAAGTCGGAGAAAAGCAGGTAGTTGTTTTTCTCATTCCGGTCGATGGTATCACCAACAGTGGGATGTAACACAAAAAGCGCATTTTGCCCATGGGTAGAAGAGACGATCATCAAAAGAAGGGCTACCGAAAGAAGAAAGATTCTTTTCATGTTGTATGTTTTTGGGTTAGAATTGATTGTCAGGTTAATTATATGCTCAAAAAACATATTTGGTGTTATCAAACAGGCCCGGCCGTCGATAAAATGACGCCTGTGACACTAAATTAGAGATAACAAAAACGATACCATCCATTAGTTTATAAAGATAAAAACCAGGCATTTCGGCAATACTAATTTCTGGCAATATTTTTTCGCAATTACACTTTTTTTTGCAACAAATATTAATAAAAAACAGAAAACCAACGATTATTTATCAGGAATAAACTATCGGTAAATCAATAGAAATAACTGTACCAATGCCAGATTCAGACATACAGGTTACAGATCCCTTTAATAGTTTAATAAAGGAATTTGCAATAAACAGCCCCAACCCGGTTCCATCATACTTACGGGTTGTTGATGTGTCCTTTTGATAAAAAGGTAAAAATATTCGTTGTTGAATTTCCCGATCCATTCCATTTCCTTTATCGGTAACAGAAATAATCACCCGATCGACTTTTTGTTCTATAAAAACAGTAACTATTTCTTCACCTGAGTATTTTAAGGCATTTTGAATTATCTGGATCAAAGAAACACCCACCTTATCCTTATCCGACAACACCATCATCCCGCTTTCTGACTCCACAATCAGTCGTGATTTTACAAACTTACCATAAGAACTCGTAAGTTCATTAATCTTTTCATTTATCAGGTCGGTAACCGAAAACCAAAACGGCTTAACACCACAATTGTCAGAAAAAATCTCTGAAGCAACAATGATCTTTTCGAAGGTACTGACTAGTTTTTCACAAGATCGGATACAAGCATCAACATACTCTACATCAGCGCCTTTACAGTTAAATGTTTTAATAAGGGAAGCGAATCCCATAATCCCATTCAGCGGAGTTCTGATTTCATGACTCAGGTTGCGAATAAAGGTTGTTTTATAGTTGTTTAACTTCGTCTCTTCTTCAAGGGCCTTTTCAAGCAAAAGATTTCTATCCTGCAGATCTTTTTTTAACTGCCGGTTTTCTATTCTTATCGCACAGATCTCAATTGCCCGGTCAATGGTATTTTTAAAGTTCTTAAAATCCCATGGTTTTTGAACAAATGAGAACACCCCATTATTTTCCATAGCGCTGACAACTAAATCTACGTCTGCATAAGCAGTTACAATGATAAAGATCACATCCGGGTATTGGCTTTTCACCATTTCAATAAACGAGATGCCATCAATATCGTCCATTTTATAGTCTACAATGACCACACTGATTTTTTTTTCAGCCAGCAGTCTACTAGCATCACTTATATTGGATGTTGTATTGATTTCATAAAACGATGAAAATGAAACCCTAAAGCCAACTAAATTTTCAACTTCATTATCAAGATAAAGAACACATGATTTCTCTGCTCCCATTATTAACCAATTTTATCTTATTTCTTTCTAAAACAATAATACTGCAGAAAACACAAGCCCCCCACTCGTCACTTTTCTGCAGTATTATTAATCTACGATCTACTATGAAATATTGTGGCGCGAACCCAAACGGCCTTAACAACCATTTTACATTGATGCCTCAACCTATCCATACATAGCATATCACTAGAACCGATCAAAACCTTCTACATTGGCATCTACATCATTAAGATCCAGATCTATTCCTCGTACCGAAGCTTTTACTGATCGCTCTTCTGGCTTGAGATTGTTACCACTTGCAACCTTTTTGGTTTTTAAACTCTTTTTTGTGCTCACACCATGATGCTCCTTGCCCACTACAAAATATGAAACAACCTCCTTCATCTGATCGGCTTGACTTGAAAGCTCCTCTGAACTGGAAGCCATCTCTTCCGATGCAGCGGCATTCTGTTGAATAACTGTATTCAGCCCCTGTATAGCGCTGTTGATTTGTTCTGCACCCGAATTTTGCTCCATACTGGCCGCTGCAATTTCCTGAACCAGCTTGGCTGTTTTTTCTATATCCGGCACTATATCCATTAACTGTTTCCCGGCCTCATCAGCCATATTCACACTATTAAGTGAAAGCCCATCAATTTCATCGGCAGCTACTTGACTCTGTTCGGCTAATTTGCGCACCTCATCAGCTACCACCGCGAAGCCTTGTCCGTGTTCGCCAGCCCTGGCTGCTTCAACAGCGGCGTTTAGTGCAAGAATATTGGTTTTATAGGCAATATCGCCAATGATCGACACTTTTGAGGCGATATCTTTCATTGCCTTTGTGGAGGCCAATGCATTTTCGCGTACTTTACGAATGCCGTCAGCAGCCATCAGTGCAATCTTCTCGGTTTGCAAAGCACTCTCCGTATTTTGTTGAATATTAGCAGTCATCTCTTCCATCGACGAAGATATCTCCTCGGCGGAGGAAGCCTGCTCGCTGGCCCCCTGGGATAACTGCTGAGACCCGGAACTCATTTCCAAACTGGCAGCTGTTATATTATCGGCACTGGTTACCACATCGCCAATAATCGTTTTCAATTGCGTAACCATATGCTTAAGAGCACGTCCCAGCTGACCTACTTCATCTTTTTGTTGAAGAACATCTGCATCCAAATCAACGGAAAGATCGCCTTTGGCTATTTTTTCGGCAAAAACAAGCCCGTTATTTAATCCTCCGGTAATATTACGTGTTATAAAAAGACTTAACACGATAGCAACGGTTAAACCAATCAGAATAGTCAGTATAATTAAAATAATGCTAAACTGGAAAGTATCGCTACCTTTTTCTCGTTCAGCCCTGGCCGTTTGGCGACTGTCTTCCTTAAGCCTGTTAAATTTATCCTCAAATTCATTATAATACTTACCCGATTCAACAATAACACTCTCATTTATCTCAGTTAAAAGAACCTGTGCCTCATTTACATCATCCAGAATACTATTAAAAACAGAAAACACCCCCTTTGCCGAAGGCTGCAAATCCTCCTGATAACAATTAAACGCCTGATCAACAGCTCCCTTGTTAATATAATTTTTAATTCGATGAATTGATTCGTGAAATTGCTCATGATATTGACGCATTTCGCGCACATTCGAATTAAAGGAATTGTTTCTGGTACTAAAAGTCCTTAGCCATTTACCAAATTCACAGATTTCTGCGTCTTCACCACCTTCAAATGACATTCTTTCAAAAGTACCATTAAGTATTTTAAGCTGAAGCTCATAATGATCTTTTATAAACCCTTTAATCTCGGCCTCCACCTTAGATGGATTCACAATATCAATCTCCATGAAACGGGCATTCAATTTCTCTATATTCGTATTTACATTCCGCCAAGAAGAAATTAGATTCTTTATCTCATCATATTCCACAGCTTCTTCTTCAGTTTTTTTAATTTTATCATATTCATTCATGGCGTCGAGGAGTTTTGTACGCTTGGTATTAATACCTGTAATAATCTGCTCTCTTTCCACACGTTCCAGGCTGGGGTCCTCTAAACGAACGTAATCTTTATAAATGCTTTCAACATTAATATTCATTTCACCCAGGTAATAAACAGAGGACATATTTACATTTGCCACCTTGTCAAATGAATTACCCATGTTGTTCATCCCGATAATCCCTGTAACACCAATAATCAAAGCTATCAAGGCTATAAGCAAAAATCCGCTTACTATTTTCTGACCAATTTTTAAATTCTTGAAATTCATATCTTCAAATTCTAGATTGTTTAACTATTTATTTTCAACCGACTCATTTTTTTCAGCCGCCAAACGCGATGCTTTTAATTCCGAAATACCCACCAAATCATCAGAAGTAAGCACAGCATCAATATTCAAGACCATCACGAACTTCTCGTTTACCTTTGCCATTCCTGCAATAAAATCTGATTTATACTGGTTACCAATTGAAGGAGGTGGAAGTATTTCATTATCTTCGATTTTTAGAACTGCGAGCATGGCATCGACCAACATGCTCACCATAACGGTTTCTTCGCCTATTTCAGCATCAATAACCAACAAACAACTTGATTTGGTTTCAACGGAAGGCTTCATCCCAAACTTCAACCGCGTATCGATTACCGGAAGTACCTTCCCTCTTAGATTAATCACTCCCTTCATGTAATCAGGGGATCGGGGGACTTCCGTAATCGGGATCATTTCTAAAATCTTATACACCTTTCCCACCGTCAGGGCAAAGACCTCTTCACCAAGACGAAAAGAGAGATAAGACGTGTCTTTTCTTTCATTTTTGGCCATAATACTTAAAATATATTTGCACTGTTAAACTCACTTATTATTGCATTGGGGTCAATCACCAGGGCAATGGTTCCGTCGCCCATAATTGTGGCTGCAGACAGAAATTTATGATCATGATACAGCTTACCAAGAGGCTTAAGAACTGCCTGAATTTTCCCAACAACCTGGTCAACTGAAAACGCGACTTTCTGACCATTATAGGTTACCAGCACTGCCTGCATCCTGTCAGGCCGCTCCTCCTGCAGGGAAAAACAATCGTGCAGATCAAAAAAGGGATATTGAACCCCATCGAGCACGATTATCCGGTTAAAGACCTTGTTAATCTGATCTGATTCAAGAGAGAAAATGCGATCAACCAGAGAAAGAGGAATCACATATTTATTATTCCCGATCCAAACCAGCAAACCATCAATTATGGAGAGCATCAGTGGCAGATTAATGGTAACGGTTGTTCCAATCCCTGGCTGTGAATATATTTTCACATCGCCTCTGATGGCTGAAATATTCTTCATGACCACATCCATTCCTACTCCTCGCCCGGAGACCTTGCTTACGTTTTCACGTGTTGAGAAACCAGGAAGAAAGACCAGGTTAAATATTTCCTGCTCCGATAACAGATCCTCCTTTCTAATAATTCCTTTGGCGACGGCCTTTGCTCTTATTATTTCCGGATCCATTCCGGCCCCATCGTCCGACACCTCCAGTATTACACTGGCCCCTGAATAAAAAGCCTTAAGTTTTATTGTGCCCTCCCTGGATTTCCCGGCCTTTTCCCGTTCAATAGCTGTTTCAATACCATGGTCAACGCTGTTGCGGATAATATGCAACAGGGGATCTGTCAGGCGTTCAATCATCGATTTATCGAGTTCAGTATCTTCACCCTCGGTAGTAAAAGTGATTTCCTTGCCCAGTTCATTTCCCAGATCTCTCACCAAACGATGAAACCTCATTGTCAGGGACTCTATCGGTATCATACTGATACTAAATGTACTATCGCGCAACTGAGCTGTGAGTTTTTCCAGAGTATTGGCCACCAATTTTAAATCAGGGATCTCATGCTTCCTGGAAACCAGATTTAGCCGCTCCTGCGATATAACCAGCTCACTGACCAGATTCATTAATCCGTCGACTTTTTCGGAAGAAACCCTTAAAGAAGTAACGCTGTTCGATTTGTAAGAACTCGAACTATTCTCTTTAAGAATTTGGGCTTCTTCAGGTAAGTTTTCCGGTTTCGTGATTTCGTTTTTGATAAACAGGCGCAAGGAAGATAAGTCTATAGCCATTCCCTGATGAAACAATTCATTTACTTTATCCGCGAAAACAGGGTTGGATAACAAATCCAAGTCGGCCAGCTTTTCAATATCAATTTCAGAAGTATCTTCAACGAAAATAAACACATCGCAGATTTCCTGCATTTTTTTTGACGTGGCCACAAAAAGTTCCCACCATACATAGCATTTTGCAGGCTCCAGATCCTCAAGCAGTGGGGTAGTCTGATAGTGGGGCCGGGTAAGAACCGATCCTAAAGAATACAACTCATCAATCAGATACAAAAGATTGGTACCATTCATCAACACCTCTGAATCGGGTAAAAAACGGACATAATAGGTGGTAAGTCCTGCTGCGGCATTTTTTTCCTCAACTCTTGGTAATTGATTTAACTTTACTGACGAAAGGATCCCTTCGGTCTCATTTCGAACCAGGGTTTGAACCTTACGCTTCATCTCCTCAAAACGAACACTCAACGGCCCCTCAATTGAACCCTGTGTGTTAATTAAATCGCGCAGCAAATCAACCGACTCAAGTGTTATTGACAGTAAAGAAGATGAAACTTGCAGAGATCCGCTCCGGATCAAATCATAAATACTCTCAAGATCGTGTGTAAACTCGCTCAGCTGATCGAAGCCAAACATGCCCCCTCCTCCTTTAAGTGAATGCATCGATCGAAAGATCTTTTCGACCAGATTTCTATCTGAAGGTGTTTTCTCCAATTCCAGAAGCGCTTTTTCCAAATCATTTATATTGTCAGAAGCCTCTTCTATAAAACGTGCCTTAAAATCATCGAGAGAATAGTCCATTAAAAAACATTATTGATAAAACCGTTAATGGTTCTACAGTTAAAACTCTTATGTAGCCATTACTCCTTTATCAATAGGAATGCCATTAGTGCTTAAACACTACTCACCAACAACTTACAAGCACGTTACCAAATTTTAGGACATAAAAAAAACACGATATTTAAGAGATCTCTTAAATATCGTGTCAAAAAAGTAAAATCCGGAAAAACCGAACTGTAAGAATTATTTATCCTTGTTAAATCGAAACAGGCACTTAGTTAGATGTCAATGCGGCCGTTTAATTCCAAGCTTTCTTATTTTGGAATCCAAGGTACTTGGGTTGATTCCCAAAAAATCGGCCGCACCATTTATACCACGGATTTTCCATTGGGTCTTTTTTAAAATCCTCAGAATGTGATCGCGCTCCATCTCCTCCAGGCTTTTAACCACCCAACCGTCCTCCTCACAAACAGTATTTTGAAACCAATCGCCCACCATAAGCTTTGAGCCATCACTGAGCACATGAGCCCTTTCTACGATATTGGATAATTCCCTGACATTGCCCGGCCAATGGTATTTCATAAAGCGATCAAGGGTCTCTTTGGGTACCGATTCAATGACCTTCCCGGTTTTACGGTTCAGTTGAGTAACAAAATGATTCACTAGAAGCGGAATATCCTCCATGCGCTCACGTAAAGGAGGAATAACAATTGGCAAAACATTAATCCGATAAAAAAGATCATTTCTAAAAGAGCCATCTGCCATTGCTTTATCAATATTCCTATTGGTTGCAGAGATTATACGTACATCCGTTTTAACGATATCATTTCCCCCTAACCGTTCAAATTCCATTTCCTGTAATACCCTCAACAATTTTGATTGCAGGTTTAAAGGTAATTCACCCACCTCATCAAAAAAAAGCGTACCTCCATTAGCAACCTCAAACTTACCATACTTTCGGTTTAATGCACCCGAAAATGCACCTTTCTCATATCCAAACAACTCACTCTCGATTAACGATTCAGGAATTGCCGAGCAGTTCAGACTTACCATCACCTGTTCTTTTCGTTTACTAAGCCTGTGTACCATCCGGGCAAACAGTTCCTTCCCCGTACCTGTTTCGCCCAACAGTAATACTGGAGCATCTGAACGGGCAGCACGGGTAATTTCCTTCAACACCCTGGTTATGGCTTTGCTTTTACCCACGATTAAATCATGCACAGAGAGTTGGCTCAAATCCTCCTTGAGCATAACATTCTCTTCCTGTAAAGCTTTCTGCAATACCACAATCTCATTGTAAGCCTTATTTAAATCGTTATTCTGCTTTGTTAGCGTTTCCACCAGGTTAATATTCACTTTTCGCAACTGGCAAGTCTCACCCGCGTTAATGATTGTTTGTTTAAGCTCCTCTAAACTCCAGGGTTTCATTACATACCTGAAAATCCCCCCAAGGTTAATGGCCTCCATCATCACATCTTGATCAGCATAACCCGTTAAAATAATAATTGGTATTTCGGGGCGAATTTTCATTATTGCTTCAGCCAGCTCCAGGCCTGTCATCTCTGGCATTCGTTGATCGGTGATACAAACCATTACCTCCGGATCTTCAGCCAGTTTCAAAGCTTCGAGTGGATTAGATGACACAACAATTTCAAACCATTTTCGAAAACTTACCCGAAAAGTAAGTAAATTACTAGGTTCATCATCTACATATAAGATCTTCATTGGAAAACTAATTACTTAGAATTTTAATCTCTACCCACATCCAAAAGCGAAGTTGCTTTGCCTTTTCACATTTCTAAAAAGTTTAACAACAAATTATACCGATAATATCACCCTGAAAGTGGTCCCTTTTTCAGAGTTGCTTTCAAAGCTGATATCGCCCTTATGATCGGCAATAATGGAATATACAATAGACAGGCCCATTCCGGTACCTTCCTTTACCGGCTTAGTTGTGAAGAACGGATCGAAAATTTTCTGCTGAAGATTCTCTGGAATTCCAATTCCATTATCCCAGATAACAATTTCGGCTAATTTTCCCTTGTCAATCACCCGTGTAGAAATTTCAACAACTCCATTCTTTGGTATGGCCTGAAAGGCGTTCATTAATAAATTAACAAAAACCTGACTGAGCTTGCCCGGGAAACAACGAATCTTTGGAAGAACTCCATAATTCCGTTTAATCTCAACCCTGTTAACATACTTTTTATTTAAAATCAGAAGAGCTACCTCTAATATCTCATGTACATCGGCTGGACTTTTTTCTTCAGTATCCATCCGGGAAAATAGGCGTAATCCTTTAACAATATTGGTTGTACGCTCAACTCCGGAATACATCGTACTTATCAAATCATTCATATCCTTCAACAGGTACTGCATCAACCTTTTACGACCAGACTGACCTTCCACCATATCATCCAGAATCTCTTGTGTAATTTGATCAATTTCTTTAACAATTGATTCCAATCCATGCATTCCACTACTGATAAAATTCAATGGATTATTAATTTCATGGGCAACACCGGCGGTCATTACTCCCAACGAAGCCATTTTCTCCGATTGCACCAACTTCTCCTGGGTGCTTTTCAAACGGAATAAAGTTTGTTCCAACTCATCTTTCTGATTCGAAAGCACTTCGTTTAAAACATTAAGTTCCTGATTGGAAGCCAACAACTCATCATTCAACATGTTAACTTCCTTGGTACGCGCCTCAACCAACTGTTCTAAATTGTTTCGGTGCAGAATCAATTCATCCTCCATCTGTTTTAGAATGGTGATATCCTGGAAACACGTCATGACGCCATCGACGCGCTCTCCATTTTTTGATAACAGAGGAATCACACTGGCTAATACAAATAATCTCCTTTTATTCGATGATACAATCCACGTTTTAATATTCAGACGGGGTTTCCTGGTTCGGATAACCTCAAGATAGAAATCCCGAACAAAATCTGCCTGTCGATCAGCCACAAAATCAAAATCAGGTTTTCCTTTCAACTCTGATTCTGATTTCAAATCCAAATCCTGCAAAAAGGGCAAATTAGCCCCTGAATACTCAAGATTAGTATCCATCCAAAATATCCTTACGGGAATGGAGTTAATCACTACTTTCAGAAACTCATGAATTTCAGCAACTCGTTTTTCGGCACGAACCTTATCGGTGTGATTAAATATTATATCAATAACCCCCTTTACTTTCTCCTCATCCCTTAAGGGTGACATAAAGCATCGAATGTAATTGGTTTCTCCGCCAATATCTACTGAAGTCATAAAATCAAGGGTTTCACCAGCTAATACTTTTTCAATCCTGGCATCCCTATCGTCAACCGAACCAACATCAGAAGGAATCTCTCTGCTATGGCGCCCCACATAATCGCCCCATTTTTTTTTCGAATAATCACTTTGAGCCATTATAACCTCCTGACGGTCAAACACCCAAAATTCAAAAGGAAGGCAATGAATGATGGAGGACAACAAGATTTCCCTCTCTTTCAGTCGTTTCTGAAGGTTCTTCTTTTCCGAAATATCTTCAACCATCCCTATATATTTACTACCAGAACCCCGATCCTCCGAATAAATCGAAATAAAAAGTCGTACATCTATAACCTGACCATCTTTTTTCTTATACTGTGTTTCGAATTCCGCCACATCTCCGGTAATATCAATCTGCTTTTTTACATCTTCACGGACCTGACTGTTTACATAAATATCATCGCCAATACTATTGACACACTTTTTCACCTCATCCACTGATGCATATCCCAGAATCTGTGCCAGACGATGGTTTAACTCTATAAACTGCCCCTCTCTTGTGGTTATAAATATACCCAATGGAGCTTTTTCAAATACTGTCCGAAATCGATTTAAATCATAACTCATCTATACTGTTTTTTTACCCACCACTACAACAAATTCAACGTTCATAAAAAAGGCCCGATTGCTAATAAAATTATGCATAACACACAGGACTTTTTAACCTGTTCGATCAAATTAACAAAACCACATTGTTATTTTAATAAATATATAATAGCCATTTACACAAAAGTCTAAAACGAATTTTTATGAAGAAAGATTCATTTTTTTTGCAAGTTTTTTTTTATAATTGATCGTTAATCCCAAAGATAAATATGACCCTATAAAAATTGGGACAAGAGGATAAAAAGACTAAACTCGCAGAACTTCGTTTGGTCACGGCAAAATTCTATTCATTGGTTTGTATCCTGATGTCCATCGCTATTCAATTATCATCCGATTAATCAAGTTTAAATTATAAAAAGGCAGGCAACTGTTCTTCTCATCTATTTAGATGCTATCACCAAAAGCTGGGTAAAAAACTTATATAGTAATTTGGCCCCAAATGAATAATAAACAAACTAAAAAATTGCCAAAAGAATGCTATACTTGTCCCATTCTCCTATTTTAAGTTTATATTCTGATTCACTAGTGTCATGTCAACTTGAATATGTCTGTATTATTGTTTAACTTGCCATCAAAAACGATGGTACGGTATAAAGTAACTTTAAC
>JAFGOZ010000006.1 GCA_016926235.1 Bacteroidales bacterium
ACAATTTTTAACTGGATTAATATGGGTAGATCTAGCTTAAATTGTGCTACCTGAAAAAATGAGGGTTTTTCACGGTTAACTAATTATGCTTGTTCTGTTCTTTACCATACTGATAAGAATAAATGGACAGGAAGTAGCTGCCTCAGCCGGGGATTATTTTGAGACTTCAACGGGAAGCATAAGCTGGACCCTTGGAGAAGTATCAATTGAAACCTTGAATTCGGATAATATAACTTTAACCCAGGGTTTTCAGCAAACATATTTTAGTGATGAACAAACAGTGATAGCTACTAATTTCAATGCTGAAATATTGGTTTATCCAATACCGGCAAACGAAATTCTTACTATCGAGTTTCGGGATTTCCAAAATAAAGCAAAACTTATCCTCTATAACATAATGGGAGAAGAGGTGGTGATAAAACAGATGAAATCTGCAAAAACCACTATTAATCTTGATCATCTGCCTTCTTCGGAATACCTCCTGAATATTGTTGATGGAAAGAATAAACTAATTCAATCATTTAAAATAATTAAAAACTAAACGTAACAATATGAAAAAGATAATTATTTGTTTGTTGGGAGTTTTATTTTCATTAACGGTTATTGCTCAAACTCCACAATCCTTTAAATACCAGGCAGTATTACGTGATGCGGAAGGGGATATTCTGGCGGACCATGATTGTACTATTGAAATCAGGTTATTGCAAGGAAGTCCATCTGCAAGTTCCATTTATACAGAGACCCATGCTGTTACAACAAATGAATACGGGCTGATAAATTTAAACATTGGAAGTGGATCAACCTCTGGTGACTTTTCCTCCATTAATTGGAGTGACGGTCCATACTATATAAGGATTTCTGTTGATGGAACAATATTTGGCACAAGTCAGTTATTAAGTGTACCTTATGCTTTGCACGCCAAAACAGTTGAAACAATTTCAGAAACACAAAATTTAGATGAGGTTTTAACGCAAAATAATTCTGCAGGTAATAAAAACATTACCAACCTTGCCAACCCTGTGAACGCTCAGGATGCATCAACAAAAGCGTACGTTGATGCTTTAATGGCGAAGGTTATGGAGGAAACCCAAATATTAATTTATGGTTTTATTGATTCTCGTGATAATACTCATTATTCTGCTGTTAAAATAGGTAAGCAGGTATGGATGGCAGAAAACCTGAAATATTTACCAAGTGTAAGTGATACTTCTAATAAATCAGATACTGTTCCATGCTATTATGTATATGGATATTATGGGAATTTTGTTGCTGATGCTAAATTGAATCCTAATTACATAACTCGCGGCGTATTATATAATTGGTCGGCAGCATCCAATGGTGAGTTAATCCAAGATAACGATACTATCGGAGTTCAAGGCATATGCCCTACGGGCTGGCATTTGCCAAGCATAAGCGAGTGGACAGAATTAACAGATTATTTGGGAGGTGCAAGTGTTGCCGGTGGTAAACTTAAGGAAAAAGGCACTGCCCATTGGCAAACCCCAAACACCGGAGCAACCAATGAATCTGGCTTTACAGCCATTCCGGGTGGTAAAATGAGTTCTAATTATGGATTTTTCATCAATCTCTACTACTACGGTAGATGGTGGGGTGTACTTAAAATCTGGCCTAAAAGCTTTAACCTGGACTATGATAAATGTGAGGCAACCGAATCCTGGGCAAGAAGGGAGGATGGACTTTCAGTTCGTTGCCTGAAAGATTACTAATGCAATATTTCTGGTGATTATTGTAAACCACACAACAATGAGAGTGTCTGGAAAGTCTAAAAAATACAATTTTGATACAAATACCAAAAAGTACAAAGATTCACAAAGCATTTATTTTCAATGTATTAACCTTTGTGATGCCTTAGTGTATTTGGGTACAGGTAGCTGTTTTGGACTTTTTAGACACTCTCATTTATGAAATAGCCAATCATTTTTTTTTAACTACGTGTAATGATGTTTAAAAATAATAGTAGAGATATTGAGTTTTCGAGCGGCTTTAGCCTGCTTCAAATTTCATGTAACCTGACAGGAAAGAGCCACGCATTCGTTTACTATTCTTATAATCATCATTTTAAAATATAGTTATTATGAGGATTTTCAAACTAGTAATAAAAATGGGAATATTATTATTTTTCTGTAACACGGGTAATTCACAGGAATTAGTCAGTAATGGCGGGGATAATTTTGAAACGTTAACTGGTAGTATAAGTTGGTCTTTGGGAGAGATTGCAATAGAAACCTTAAGTGCAGATAGTATTGTTTTAACCCAGGGTTTTCAACAATCCTGTATTACAATAGGAGCGTTACATAAATATTCTGAAGAGATACGTGTTCAATGCAGAGTATATCCTGTTCCTGCAACTGATTATATTACAGTTGAAATGGATGAATATCATGCAAAGTTTTATCTTGTTTTATACGATATCTGCGGTGAAGAGGTAATAAGGGAAAGAATCAAATCACAGGAAACAAAAATAGTACTAAACCATCTTCCTGCATCAGATTATATACTCCGAATTATATCTAATGAAAAAATCATAAAATCATTTAAAATAATTAAATTTTAAAAATTAATACCATGAAGAAGATTACGTTTTTATTAATGGGGGTTATGACTGCTATGTTTGTTTTCGCTCAAACTCCACAATCATTTAAATACCAGGCAGTATTACGTGATGCATCAGGGGATATTCTGGCCGATCATAACTGCTCTATCGAAATTGGACTATTGCAGGGAAATCCATCCGCAAGTTCCATTTATACAGAGACCCATGCTGTCACAACAAATGAATATGGGCTGATAAATTTAAATATTGGAAGTGGTAAAACCTCTGATGATTTTTCTGCTATTAATTGGAGCAATGGGCCATACTACCTGAGGATATCAGTGGATGGAACCCTGTTTGGCACAAGCCAGATATTAGGTGTGCCTTATTCAATCTATTCACAAACAGCCACACAGGCTCAATATTCTGATTCAGCTCAGTTTTCGGCCTCATCACAGGTGGGACGTAGCCTGATACAAATGATGTCAGCAGAGTTAGGTATCACTTCTGGTCAGTTTACTGCCTATGGTATTTCTGTACAGGAATTATATGCATCAGGTTTGAGTGTGAATACATTATATAATGGAGGTGTTTTCGTACAACAGATGTTAGATATTGGAATAGGTATTGCTGAATTGGTTGAGGCTGATTTACCTGTTGATAGTTTATTGGCAGCAGGTTTCACTGTAACCGATCTTGTTGGGGCAAATGAGGATGTTGATGACATGCTTGCAGCAGGCATTACATTAACTGAGTTACTGGAAGCTGGTGTTTCAGTTGACGATTTATTAAATGGGGGAGTAACTGTTGCTCAATTAGTAGCTGAAAATGTTTCAGTTATGGAAATGCTTGTTGCTGGTGTTACTATTGAACAATTAATTGATGCCAACGAAGATGTTGCTGATATGCTTGATGTAGGTATCAGTGTTCATCATTTAGTAATGTATGGGGAAGATATTGGAGATATGTTACTGGCAGGTGTAAATGTGTTGGATTTGTTTAATGAGGGGATAATGGTAGGGACTTTAGTGCAGAAAGGAGCAAATGCAGATTCTCTTATTGCTGAAGGGCTTATAGGAACAACTCCTCCTGACGGAGATGGTAATGTATATAACTGGGTAAGAATAGGTGATCAAATTTGGATGTCTCAGGACATGAAAGCAAAACACTATTCGAATGGCACTGCATTATTGGATGGTACAGGCATAAGTACTACTGACGATCAGTTAAAATACTATTATTCCTATAATGACGATACCGCAAATGCGGAAACTTATGGATACCTATATTCATGGGCAGCAGCAACCAATGGGGTGTCCAGTTCATCAAATCCAAGTGGTGTACAAGGGATATGCCCTACGGGATGGCATATACCCAGTGATGGCGAATGGAAACAGTTGGAGATGGAACTGGGAATGAGCCAGGCAGATGCTAATGCAACAGGATACAGAGGAACAGATGAAGGAATTAAACTTAAAGAAGAAGGCATATCGCATTGGTTGAATTTTCCTACTAATCCAGCTATGGTTGGAAATAATGAAAGTGGTTTTACAGCTCTGCCAGGAGGGTACAAGTCTACCAGTTTCTATAATTTAACATATAATGCCCGTTATTGGGCCACAGAAACTATCAGTTCAACAAACTCTAGCGCTTTTTATCGCATAATAGTTCATAGCCTAGGTTCGATTTTTCGCAGCAATACACCTGCATATTATAGTTTCTCTGTACGCTGTGTAAAAGATTAAAAGATTAAAAGGGACTTATTCTTTATATGATGAAGGATTGTAATATAGGGTTTCAGTTATATTGCTCTACAAGTAAAAGTAAGGGTGAATATGATCCTGTCATATGGAAGAAAAAGTCCCTTAAAATAAAATAAATATATGCCCTCTGAAAGATTGAATAAACATAGGAGAACAGTTTTAGGCTAAGGCTGTTCTGTTTTAATGATTTGTTACATCATTCCCATAAAAATAACTGAATACAAGCATAATATTATGGGAAACCTAACTACAGAAATGTAAATAGAGATAGATAGCTATGATTAGAAGTACTGCATTATTTTTATTTCTTCTCTTAATTAATCCTGGAAAAGGCATTGGACAGGAATATTGGAAATTAATAGATAAAGTATTGCCTGAATCGTATCTGACAAACAAAAATGATTTATATGGAACAGCTGTGGATATTAGTAAAGGGTTTGCTGTGGTGGGTGCACCAGGTTATAATGACTTTCAGGGCTGTGTTTATGTTTTATCGGAAGATAGCTCATATAATCAAATTGCGGTTTTAACAGCATCAGATGGTGAGTTTGGCGATGAGTTTGGAAATGCAGTATGTATTTCAGATAGTGTTATAGTTATTGGCGCTTTCAGAGATGATGATAATGGACAAAATAGTGGTGCAGTGTATGTATATGTAAGACCAAAAACGGGGTGGGAAGATATGACAGAGACCTTTAAGCTGAAAGCATCTGATGCAGATATGTCAGACTTTTTTGGATGTTCAGTCGCAGTGTGGGAAAATACTATTGTAGCAGGGGCTTTTTATAAAAACCTGGAGGGTCGCAGTATGGGGTCAGCCTATGTATTCGAAAAAGCTGGAAATACTCACTCAGGTTATGAGGAAATAGCTAAATTATCTGCTTCAGATAAAGAAAATTACGATTATTTTGGTTATTCGGTAGCTTTGGATTCTGCAACCATTGTAGTAGGAGCTTTTTATGCCGACAATGGAGCTGTTTATGTTTTTGAGAAACCGGAATCAGGTTGGACGGATACAACAGAAACGGCAATTCTGACAGCTGGTGATGGAGCCTCTGGAGACCATTTCGGGGTTGCTGTAGATATATATGATAGCACTATAGTTGTAGGGGCCAATATGGACCAGGATAGAGGGAGTCAAAGCGGATCTGTGTATGTGTTTGTTAAACCTGATTCAGGTTGGGTTAGCATGACAGAAACGGCAAAGTTAATTGGATCAAATGTAAGTAGTTATTCCCGGTTTGGTTCCTCCGTTGCAGTTGTGAAAGATGAGATAGTTGTTGGCGCTTACAGGAATCTTGGTTACGGTACTAATTCAGGTTACGTATATTTGTTTAAAAAACCGGATGCTGGTTGGACATCTGTTACCGAATCAGCCATACTATATTCTACTTTTGGTGTAAGCAGGGTTGGTTCATGTGTAGCCTGCTGTGACAGCATGATTATATCCGGGGCATTTGAGGACTATACCAAGGGACCGGATGCAGGGGCTGCCTGCCTGTTTAAAAAACCCCCTTCAGGATGGGTTACATCCCATGAAACATATAAAACATATCCTCAATCATACCTTTCAAATAAGTATGACGGATATGGAAATGTATTGGCAATGCATGATGATATGCTTGTGGTTGGCTCTGCCAATAGGATTGAAGCCAGCGTGCAACTCCTTAGAATAGAAGGTGGCGAAGTGAAAAAGGTGGCTAAATTGTCAGCATCAAAAAGTACTGGATACGATCATTTTGGTAATTCTATATTTATAACGGATAGTCTTGTGATAGTTGGGGCAAAATATGATGATGGAACAGGCACCTATAGAAATAATGTTTATGTTTTTGAAATGCCTGATAGTGGGTGGTCTGATATGACTGAAACGGCAAGGTTATTTCCATCAGATAATCCTGCTTATGTAAGATTTGGAGAATCAATATGTGCGAATGATAGTGTTATTGTATTAGGGGCAGATGGAAGTGATGAAAACGGAGTAAATAGTGGTTCTGCTTACATATTCCTAAAACCGGCAGGTGGATGGAAGAGTATGTATGAATCGGCAAAGCTGATGGCATCAGATGGAGGGCACTATGCTGAGTTTGGTCATTCTGTAAGTATTGATAACAGAGTTATTGTGGTTGGCGCCCCGGGTTACGATGATAACCCTGCACAAAGTGGTAATAGCAGGGGTGCAGCTTATGTATTTTCCCAACCTGATACAGGCTGGGGAAATGCTACGGAAACGATTAAACTACTTGCTTCAGATGGTTCAATAGATGATCATTTTGGCCAGTCAGTGAGTATACAGGATAGTATTATTGTTGTAGGGGCATATAATGATTATCATAACTACTATAGAACCGGATCAGCATATGTATTTAAGCAATCTGTAAATGGCTGGGCAGATTCATATGAAGTGGCAAAATTAACTTCATCAGATGGTTACACTGACGATAATTTTGGACAAAATGTATACATTTCAGATGATAAAATTGTTATTTCTGCTCCCATGGATGATGATAATGGAAGTGGGAGCGGATCCATATACTTATTTGAAAAGCCCCTGTCCGGTTGGGAAACAATGACCGAAACGATTAAATTAAAACCATCAGATGGTATGGAATATGATAACTTCGGTTCCTCGCTAAGCATAAATAATAAAACGATTGTTGTTGGAGCCAAAGGTGTTGATGATAAAGATGAAAATTGTGGGGCAGCTTATGTATTTAGACTATGTGGTAATACTTTCTGCAGCATAAATACGATGGTTTGTGATTCGCTGGTATCTCCCAGTGGAAAATACACCTGGACCCAGACAGGGATATATTGCGATACTTTAATAAATGCCTTGGGGTGTGATAGCATCCTGATCATCCATTTGTCTGTTAATAAATCTGAAAGCACAATAAATATACATGCTTGTGAACCTTATACTTCACCAAGCGGACTTTACACCTGGTCAACTTCAGGGACATATCATGATACCCTGGTGAATGACTCCGGTTGTGATAGTATTCTTACGGTTTACCTTAGTATGGGCAATCCCTCAAACATGACTATTGATACTGTTATATGTGAGGGACAGAGTCATTTTGCCGGGGGAGCTGAGCAAACAACTTCAGGTACCTATTATGATACATTACTTAATACTGCTGGATGTGATTCTGTAATTACGACAAATCTATATGTGGATGTTTGTTCAGATCAAATATCAGGCTTTAATAATGAAGAAATACGTATTTATCCTAATCCTGCTAAGGACATTTTAAATATAGAGTTCAAATATTATTCTAAACTGGAATTCTATAATTTGCACGGAGAATTGCTGATGAATACATCTGATCATACAATCGATCTTCGTAGTTTTTTACCCGGAATCTATTTCGCTGTAATTATTGATAATAAGGGAAACAGAATGAAAAGGAAAGTCATTCACATCGAATAAAGTATTTAACAATAATATTATGATTACAGAATTTGTCAAGACAGATATTCGAAGAATAACAAACGGAGACGGTATTTTGGAATATCCTGAGTTACTATATGGAGTGGGTATTAAAAAGAGATTTTAATCCTAATACATAATAACAATGAAAACACTGATCATCCTTTTATACATTCTTACTTTGGTAATGTCTGATTTATATGCTGCCACTTATTATATTGATTACGATAACGGGTCTGATTCTAACAACGGACTCACTACTCTTACAGCCTGGCAACATTGTCCCGGAATGCAAACTGTATCGGGCCTGGCGGCTGAATGTAATCCGCAGCCTGGAGACACCTTCATTTTTAAAGGGGGAGTTATATGGCCCTTTACTGACAGCGACCCCATGTTTCCTGTTAAAACGGATAATTGGGCAAGTGGATCAGGCAGTGAACCTATTGTCTTTTCTACTGATGAAAGCTGGTTTAATGGAAGTGAGTTTACACGTCCAATATTTGATGGTGGTGCTGACAAAAACAATGATGGAGCATATGATGGGGATTTAGCTGCAAACACATTTTTTAATATATGGTACGCAGATTTTATTTCTGTTGAAGGCTTTGAAATGCTTCACTTAGGAGTAAGTGGCTATGGTCATGGATCTATTAGTTTCTATCAATCCGATAATTCAAAAGCATACAACTGCTTAATCCATGACTGGATTGTCACAGGAGATATTGATCATAAGTTTGGAGGAATCATTATTAACACTTGTGAATTTCCTTTAATAGATAGTTGTACAATTTGTGGAATTGTCACGGATGAAAACGAAGGATCAGGTATAGGCATTTATGGGGGAGGGACTAATGCTATAGTAAGAAACTGCCATATATATAATACATCGAATGGATATTTAGGTGCCGCACAATTATATAATAATCACATTCATCATATAAAAAATTCAATTGATCCAACTGTGCATGAAAATGGAGTTTATTTATTCGGTCAACCCGGTGATACAATACAATTTTATAATAATAAATTACATAATGTAGAGGCAGGTGTTGCTCTGTTTCTTGTTCGTTGGACACAAGATTCAGGAGACTGTACATTTATTATATATAACAATATATTATTCGATAATGTTCCAATAAATATTACTGTTGATAATAGAGGTGCACAAACAGAACAAGAAAGCAATTACCTCATATTTAATAATACCTTAAAAAGTTATAATAGTAGTATTACTAGTTTAGGCCCATCAGTGAAGAATTTCGATGTGCGAAACAATATCTTTATTACCACAGGCACATACACAGGTGTGTTAGATTATAAATCGGGTGCTCAAAATATTAATATAGATTACAATATTTATTATGATTCCCTGAACAGCGGTATTGTCCTGGTTCATCCGGAATTGGGTCGTATTTCATTTGAAGAATCACAATCAGAAGGATACAATTTGAATAGTATACAAACATATGATCCGATTGATTATAACGATATCCCTCAATCTGCAAGTGATATAGGAGTTGATGCAGGAGCTGATATCTCCGCCATTTTTTCATTTGATAAATTCAATATATCTCGTCCTCAGGGAGATGAGTGGGATATTGGACCTTACGAATATTTTGAGGGGATGTTTTCAATCGATTCAAGTATACCTTTTTTTTATGAACCATTAAAGATATTTCCAAACCCAACAAAGGGAATAATAAATATTGTACAGGAAGATTTTGAGCAGCTTCAATTATTCGATATGGTTGGGAATTTGGTACTCACTACGAATGAAAAATTAATTGATATAAGAACCTTTCCAAAGGGTATTTATATTGTGAAAATATTTAGTAAAGACAGAAAAAGTACAGCGAGGGAAATTATTTTTTATTAACCTATTAAAAAAGAAATAATGAAACATCCATGATAAATCTTTTAACACACACGAGCATGATTATAAACGACAATCATCCGCTCAGGTAAAAGCTTCGTGGATG
>JAFGOZ010000459.1 GCA_016926235.1 Bacteroidales bacterium
ATGCGGCAGTTAAACCTGCAAATGTGTCAGTCAGAGATGAAAATGTGTCAGTCGGAGATGCTGATGCAGGATATCCGCTTGTATTCGTTCCCTGGGTAACTTTATTCTACTCCGCCTCATTCCGCCCCACAATATACCTCCTCCATTTTTCAACCACCTCCGTCATATCAGCAGGGAGCTCGGAGTCAAAGTACATTTCCTTCTTTGTTGCCGGATGGATAAATCCTAACGATTTCGCATGCAGGGCCTGGCGGGGCAATATCTTAAAACAATTCTGCACAAATTGCTTATACCTGGTAAAAGTGGTTCCACGGAGAATCTTGTCCCCTCCGTATTCATTGTCATTGAACAAAGGGTGCTTTATATACTGAAAGTGCACCCGTATCTGGTGCGTACGCCCGGTTTCGAGCCTGCATTCCACCATGTTTATATATCCCAGTCGCTCCACAACTTTGTAATGGGTTACGGCATGCTTCCCGTGTTCCCCGTCAGGGAATACATACATCGTCTTACGGTCGGTAAGGTTACGCCCTATATGCCCGGTTATAGTCCCCTCTTCTTCCTCCATATCTCCCCATACCAGGGCTATATAACGGCGATGTATAGTATGGTCGAAGAACTGCTTTGCCAACCGGTTTTGCGCCAGTTCTGTTTTTGCTATCAGTATCAATCCACTGGTATTTTTATCAATGCGGTGCACCAGTCCGGGCCTTAGTTCCCCGGTCTGAAACAGCGGCAGGTCCTTTAAATGATACATCAGGGCATTTACCAGGGTGCCGGTATAGTTGCCATAACCCGGGTGCACTACCATTCCTGCTTCTTTGTTTACTACAATCAGTTCATCATCTTCATATACAATATTCAAAGGAATATCTTCAGGGATTAGTTCAATCTCACGCGGAGGATACGACATTACAATCGATATCTCATCACCCGGTTTTACCTTGTAATTCTGCTTTACCGGCTTGTCGTTCACAAGTATATTACCGGCCTGCGAGGCTGCCTGTATCTTACTTCTGGAAGCGTTTTGTATACGCGGGAAAAGATACTTGTCAATACGAAGTGGGGCCTGCCCGGGATCTACCGAATAGTGGTAATGCTCATATAGTTCACTCTGTTCCTGGAATTCATCTTGCATAGCAGGCATCTTCTAATGCGATATCAGCAGTTTTTTGGTTACCATTGCTCCCTCCTGGTCTGATATTTTTATAAAATACAATCCGTTTTCAAATGTAGAAATATCCATTCCCGTGCTTTCAAGAACTTCATTGTATAACACTTTCCCTGCAATATCAAATAGGGCTATACGGTATTGCCGGTAAAAATCCCTGTCCGAAATATCTATTGTAACAAAATCGTTTGCAGGATTTGGATATATAGTGCACTCCAAAGCATGCACCTTTGAAGGAATGATGCCGGTTACACTCTTATCCCCAACTACAGGACGGATCATAATACTTCCCTGCGCTTCTGCAATTGAAGACATCTTCCATTCGTTATTCAGAAAATAAAATAGCATATCCTGATGGTTGTTGTTACGGTCCAATCCAATATTGTATCTTTTATCTTCCAGTTGGGTAATACCCACAAAGAAATGTTCGGGCAATACAACGGGACGTTCAAGAACATATTTATTAAATCTCCCTGTAGTACCAATTGTCCGTATCATATTATGATCGCTATATATTGTATCCCCGGGAATTTCACCGCTAAGGGCCCAAACCTTTATAATGAATTCAAGTTGTTCTGTTGTATCTTTTTTTGTGGGAATAAAATAGATCTGAACTGCCTGTAAAGTATCTTCTTTATAAATTTTGTACTTGCAGGCAATGCTGTTATCTGTATTTGTTCCATCGCCGCTTGCAAAATATCCGTTTTCGGGGCTTCCGTCATCGTAAGAGTAGTAATTATCCAGCACCTGGGTATATTTCACCGTATCATTACTCCTGAAGAGGTAACCTCTGGTTAATGCGGTATCCGGGATAATGAATGCAGTAAGGTTTAATTCCGCATAATCAGGGGGATTATCTACCAAAGGTATTTCACGTATCCGAAAATCAATAGTTTTACTGGTATCAGGAGCAATATTTAATTTACCCAAAGAATCAATATCTGCGAAGTCTTTATATTGAATATGTAGTTTTCTTTCAACACTTTTGGTCCGGGTAAGATCAAGGTTACGATATGTCATCGCCAGTTTGCTCGCTTTTTCAGTATTAAAAGCATCCGGGAAATGTTTTGCAGGAATGGATGAATAGGTTTTTAATATGCCCCTTATAGACTTTGTTATCGCCACATCATCAAATGACCCGTTATCAACAGTACGTGCCGTATCAAGATATACAAAGTCAATATGCCAGTGATCTGTATTCACAAGCTTTTCAGGTTCTCCCTGGGGTTTTGGAAAACTCACATAATTCATAAACCTGAATTGAAATCCGCTATACAGATATTTATCTTCTGTTATGGGAATAGCAACATATTTAAAATCCTGCAATGTAGTTCCTGATGCAGCCCAAACATTTTCCCAAATAAGTGTATCCTCATAATTCGCATAAAACTCCAGCATCAGCGAATCGCCTGCTTCAGGATTATCAGCCAGTCCCTGTGGCTGGTAAAAAAAACTGAAAACTATATTGTTGGCAGCAGTAAATTCAAGATTTATCGGCTGGGATGTAAGGGTATCGCCCACAAATGAAGGCTGTATATTTGTATATACATTCCCGTTATCATCAATCGCATCCAGGGTAGCCACTCCAATAGACGGTGGATCTACAGCCAGGGTGTTATTAATATATGCGTAACTATTTGTCCACTTTTCAGGATCAGGTTTAGATGTCTGTTGTACAAAGTCATCAAAAAAGGGTAATTCCATAGTGTCCGCAATTGCATTGGATGACTTTATACTTACAGATTTTTTAACAGGTGCCTGATCAGGATAATACAATAATCCGCTTACACCTTCCTGTGCAAAAGAATATGCCGAAAAAACAAGTAAAAAAATAATTGTATTAATTCTCATTATCATCACTTTCCATAGTTTCATCATCAATAGTAAGGAATATATCAACCGAAGATCCCAATCTGATTCGTGCCTGAGAACCGGGGTTTGGTGCCTGCTTGTAAATATATGCATTGATCGAATCGGTAAATGTAATTATGGATTCATCATATAAAACACTTCCAAGATTTAAACTTGCTGCAGCAATATGTTTACGTGCCTCTTCAAGCCTCATTCCTATAAGATCGGGAGTATATGTTGAGCGGTTACTTAATCCTTTACCCAGCACCAGGTCTATTTTTGAGCCTTTCAGCAAGGTATCCCCCGGTCGTATGTTACTCCCTTCATACTGTTGTTTCAGTACATTATTATCTGCAATATCGGGCACATAGCTAAGATCACCAATAATCAATCCTTTATTATCAAGTATAGCCTGTGCCTGACGCAATGAAAGCCCTATCAGGTTGGGCATAGCAATCTTCTCAGGATTTAAGGCATTCATGGTTAAAAAAACACGGCGGCGCTTTTTTACCTTAAAATCGGGCGCCGGGTTCTGGTCTATCACGGTTCCCCGTTTATAATCCTTGAGGTATACTGAATCAGAAACTTCCAGTCTCAGCTTTAGTCCCTTTGCCAGGTCCTGAGCTTCAGCCATGGTTAATCCCTGAAAATTAGGCACTGAATAAGCCTGCCCATGATGAGTATAAATCTTTAACCATGTGAAAACAAGTATCAGTAATACTGCTGTTACAGCTACTGCCATAATCAATTGCTTTAAAAATACCCTGCTGAAAATAAATCGTATTAACCTCATAGTTTCTTTTCAAATTATGTAAACGTAAAATATATTACAAAAGTATGTTAAATCCGAATCAAATGATCTATTCTTTTATTATTCTCAGAATATTATAGTTTGTATCTCTCTCTACTGGTGTCTTGCCGGCATCCCGAATAATACGTACCAATTCCTGCTCTGCCAGTTTCAGCTTTTCATCCTCCCTTTGGGTATAAATCCTTGTATTATCAACAGTACCATCCAGGTCATCAGCTCCAAATGATAAAGCAATTTGGGAAAGAGGTTTCCCTATGTCCGGCCAGTATGCTTTGATATGGGGAATGTTATCCAGAAAAATGCGGGAAATGGCAAATGTTTTTAAAACATCGTGCGGAGCAGTCTCTTCAATATCGATGATGTTGTTCCCAAAATTTCTGAATTGCAAAGGTATAAAGGCATTAAAGCCTTTGGTTAAATCCTGCAACTGGCGCAGTCTGTTCAGATGATCTATCCTGTGTTCTATATTTTCTATATGCCCAAACAGCATGGTGGCATTCGTAGAAATGCCCAGTTTATGTGCTTCTTCATGTATGCTTAGCCATATCCTCGAGGAAGCCTTATCCTTACATACTTTTTCACGTATACCTTCGTCAAATATCTCCGCACCACCTCCGGGAATAGCATCCAAACCGCTTTCTTTCAGCTTTTGTAACCCTTCTTTAATCCCTATACCTGCTTTTGCAAATATATAATCCAGTTCTATTGCTGTAAGTGCTTTAATAATAATATGGGGAACTTTTTCTTTTACACTTTTAAATAAAGAACAATAATACTCCAGGTCAAAATCCGGATGAACCCCTCCAACTATGTGTACTTCTGTGATCTGGTGTTTTAGTTCACATATTTTGTTAACTATCTCTGCCGGACTGGCTTCATAGCATCCTTCCTCTCCCTGTTTTTTTGAATAGGTACAAAAAGTACAGTTATAAATACAAATATTGGTAGGTTCAATATGAAGGTTCCTGTTAAAAAAAACATATTCCCCGTGCATCTTTTCCTTCACCCCGTTTGCCACAGCACCAAGTAACCCCGGGTTATCACAACGAAATAACTCCATGGCTTCATCTACAGTAATCCTTTCGCCCTCTATAACCTTTTCAAATACCTTTCGCAGGGAATTATCTATAGCAGGTTCAACATCAAGTAAAAACCGGATACTCTCAAACATCCCATCAACCTTTCCTATTTTATTGAGTTCCCCATTTGAATAAATCTCTCAGCCTCTGCATTCATGCCTTTTCTTTTTAATAAATCTGCAATCAGGTAAAACGCAGGTTTATAATTACTATACTCCAGGGTTTTTTGTGCCATTTGAATAGCTGTATCAATATTGCCCATCTGGGCATATATGATTGCCATATTATAGTAAGCCGTATAAAACTTATAGTTCACCTTCGTAAGTTGAGTAAATACAGCCAGCGCATCCTGGAAGCTTCCCGTATTCATGTAGGCGATACCAACCAAATTGAGCGCTCTGTCATAGTTTGGATAAACTTTCAAACACATATTTGCATATTCAATGGCTTTATTAAAATTCCTCAGGTTTAGCATTAACTGACTCATATTCAACAAAGCTACTTCATTTGCAGGATCATCCTTAATAGCTTTATCAAGATATGCCACAGCCTCTGCTACATTATTATTCTGAAGTGCCACATATCCATAATAATCATCTTTACCTACCCTCTGTACTACTGCACAAATTGGACAACCATCTACATCAACAGTATATATTGTTTTTTTTGGTGGCCATATCTTCTTTTTAAGCTGGTATGGTTCTATGTAACTGTTGGTAATTATTGCATAGTCCCAATCTGTGTTTCCTCTTTCGTAGTACCTGATATATTTAAGTACTACCGTCCCCTTTTTAATATAATCTCTAAAATAATATTCAACATTTTGATAATGATTGGTAGCAATTATGATCTTGTTACTGGTGTCATTAAGTTCCTTATTCAACGTATTCATCAACCATTCCGATCCTTCTTTCAACCCATGATAATAGTAATCCATTTCATAATTGCCATATGCTTTCTTTGTACCGCCAAATAACTCATTATAATAAATATACTCATATGGATGGTTTATAATGGTATGACGGATCGGATGAAAAGCAAGGGCAAGAAGTACCACATATACTATGTATACAGCTATTTTCTTTTTAAACAATCTTATAAAACGCTCTAACCCCAGACAGGATGCAACAAGCATTGGCGGATAGGCAAACATTGCATGTCTCCATCCCCCGTACACATTTGATCCCTCATAATAAATATACACAATAGGGAACACAAAAGAAAATGCTACCAGAAGGTTCCAGCCAAATCTTTGCTTATCCTTTTTAGAATAAATTGTAAGGACAAAAAGGATCAAACCAACAATAACAATTGTCGGGATTGTCATCAAAATATACTTCGTAATGTAATATTTTGGTAAGTCTGCCGACCAGGTAACCTTGCCTTCAAATGTCTGACGAAGACTAGTGGCAAAGTGAGTCATCTTTTCCAGGGCATTTTTGGGGTTATGAAGAGGATCCTTCAACCCATAGGGCCACAAGATCAAACCCAGCAAATATCCCACCAAAGATATCACCACCAGGCAGGAAAGTATTTTAAAAAGTCGCTTGTAATTTTCCTGGCTAAATAAGCCATATTCCTTGCTGCTAAAAAGAAAGTACATGCCCACAAATAAAAACAGATATGCAATTAAAAGTAAACCACCAATCCTGACACTTATTGCTAACGCAATACCAAGAGCCACAAGGAAGCTGATTTTTACTGAGAATTTTGGTAAAAGCTTTATAAAGCGAGCAATATAATATATGCATAAAATAGACGCCATGGCAAACGGAACATCCTTGGGATTATTCCAGGAATGACCCAGAAAGCGGGGGGAAAAGAACATAATCAGCAAGGATAATAAGCCTGCACGCCACCCTGCAATAAGTGTAGCCAGTAACCCGCTAAAAAGAATAGCTATCCAGCCCGTAAGCGAATTCATAACATGGCGGGTCTCATAGATATTGTCAACATTGAAAATCTCATTATAAATAGCCGTAATATTATCAAACGATTGACCATAAAACGGCATATTGTGGTTACTATCGTAATACAAGGCTGCAGTATCTTTTCCAAATGTTTTATAATAGTCATAAACTTTTGTTGCCTGCACGTATTGCACGTACTCATCTCCTGAAATACCTGCATTATATGACATCACAGGCATCAGAAATAATAAGATTATTGCTACCGAAGCAAAGAGAAAACGAAAAACAGATGACTGCTTTATAAATGCCAGTTTTAGGTATTCCTTATTTTTCATTTCACGCAAAGGAATCCTGAAAAACCAGTTATACCAGTTTAATATTTTTGTAAGAAAATCTGATGCCTTATGCTTTTTCAATGTATAGGGATGGCTTTGTTGAATCTGGACTTCCTCAACCGGAATGTCTAATTTTCTTATCTGGTACAAGGCCTCACATTGATAATATTTCCCCTTTAAGATATTTGAATATACGTATTTTGCAATTACAACGGGGAGTATATATATTCCCTGTTTCTTGTTCCTGGCATTATCTTCTGAAAATTTCAAAAGGCCAACAGAATTATCAGGTAAAGTATTGCTCCTGGAAGAACTCAGATTAATATTTAAAGCTTCCTGTAGTTTGTCACCATCGATGATACATATATAATCATTCTTAATTTCCTGAATAATCTTACCAAGAACTTTCCCTATAGTAAGTTCAGTATCAGCACTTACGGTTTGAATATTTTTAACATTGGAAATGGTTTGAATAAAAGCCTGGTATTCATTTGTTTTTTCAATTCTATCATTACTTATCATTACCAGCTCAAACCTATCCTGCTCCAAATCCTTGATATTTGATACCGACTCCGCAAGATGCTTGTATTGTTCATTCCCTCCTTCTTTTAAAACAACAATTAAGGAGAATGAATTAGTTACGGAGACAGGTTTGTGTTTTGTAAATGTTTTATTCTTCAGATTCTTTTTTTTCATGGGAATGATTTTGATATTTGTATAGTGATTATGATATCATTTTTTATCAACAGTATTGCTTCATATTTAAACTGTGATAATCCTGGTTATCATCTTGTTTTATTATAAAGGTTTTTGTTATCATAAATTCAGGTGGCCCGGATATTAAAACCACACCTTAAAACCCAGCGTCATGTCAATTCTAAAATGTCATGTATTATTCATCCGATGACTTTTTAGTTATTTCTTTATGTTTACAATTGACCTTAGAGTCATCGGATGAATTTATACCAAGTTCATAACTGACATGACACTAGATCTTTTTATCAACAATAAATTGTTGTCTATTCCTTGTCTGATCAAGAGTTCTCCATAAATACTCCCCGATAATTCCCAACATAATCATTTGTATTCCAAAAAGGACTAGCATAATGATCATAAGAGGAGCCCAGCCTTTAAATGGTACATTTCCGGCCAGGCGTGCAATAAATACCACCAGGGCATATATAAAACCAGCAAGTGAAATGACGATGCCTAAAAACGTCATAGCTCTTAAAGGGAGATAGGAGTAACTTAAGATACCATCTATCAGATATTTTATTTTTTTCGAAATCGTCCACTTTGATTTCCCTGAAACCCTCTTTGCCCTTTTGTATGTAATAAATTTTATATTGAACCCTGCCCATAATATCTGTCCCTGAATAAATGGGTTCTTCTCATTATTAGTTATTATGTTATCCCTCACCTTAGAACTAATAAGGAAAAAATCAAATCCACCCTGGGGCATATTAGGAAAACTAAATTTTTTAATGATCGAATAAAATATTTTAGATGTAATTGATCTCATTACCGATTCATCACGTGCTACCCTGGTTGCTATTACTGTCTCATATCCATCCACAAAATAATGTTCCAGCATTTGATTTATCAGTTCGGGAGGATCTTGCAAATCAGCAGAAATACTAACTATACACTTGCCTCTTGCATAATTATAACCTGCAATAATAGCTGAAACTTGTCCAAAATTTCGACTCAGTTTAATAATATTGACAAGATCAGGATATTCATTTTTTATACTGATTAACTCTAATAATGATTTATCCTTTGAACCATCATCAATAAAAAGGATCTCTGCTACTTTATCAGGATTCTTTTCAATAACTTTTTCGCGAAGGGTATTGAAAGTATTGGTAATAAGACCTTCCTCGTTATATACAGCAACTATTATAGTATAATCAATAATTTGTCCAATATTAGAGATGTCTGTCATAGTAAAATTATAATATTTTACCCTTATACTCCAGTTCTTTTAACCTGATATTCCATTCCATAAGTGACTTATACCATTGTAAAGTAAAACAAGTAGGATCGTCAGGATCGACAATACCTTTTTCCAGCGCTTGCTTAATTTCTACAATTCCTTCATGAATAAGGGTTTTTGGTTGATAGCCAAGTACATTTTTTATCTTATCAAAATTTAAATTATAAGTTCTTGTATCCGGATCATCAGGTATATTATGAATAGCAACATTTGGAATTACGTCAATAACATACTGTGCCAATTGCTTAATCTGTACATTCTGGCTGGTACTCCCCACATTAAAAATTTCCCCGGCCACTTTCTCCGCAGGAGCATTTAATCCAAGAATAAAAGCCTGAACAACATCATTAACATGTACAAATGGCCTCCATTGCTTACCTCCACCCATTACATATATCAGCCGGTTTTTCCAGGCCCTCATCGTCATAATATTTATCGCCAAATCAAAGCGCATCCGTGGGGCTAACCCAAAAATTGTTGCATTACGAAACAAGACAACTTCAAAACTATTATCAGCAATTTTTAGCAGATCCTTTTCAACATCAACCTTGCATTTTGCATATTGTGTTTGTGGATAAAGCTCGTCTTCTTCAGTTAGAGATGTCTTTTTGCCATTTCCATATACGCTGGCTGAACTTGAATAAAGATATCTTTTAACACCATTGTCTTTGGCAGCTTTTGCTATTCTCATAGCACCTTTATGATTAATATCAATAGTAAGTTCAGGATTGATTTCAGCAGAGGCGTCATTACTTAAACCTGCCAGGTCTATTACAATATCAACATCCTTTAAAAAAGCAGTATCACAATATCTTATATCCTCTTTAAATACTTCAAAGTCAGGATTATCTTTAAGTGATTTTACTTTATTAATTCCAAAAAAATATCTGTCAAGTGCAATAACTTTGTGCCCCTCGGCCAGCAGTTTTTCGCATAATGGAACCCCTACGTATCCACCTGCTCCGGTTACTAATATCTTTTTCATGTATTATTAATTAAAATAATTTTCAACAGTAGTAAATAAATAATTCAGCTCAGAATCACTCATTTCAGTGTGAATGGGCAAAGATACTATTTTTTCTTTTATAGAATTTGTGAAATCCAGATTTAGTTCTTTGAACTTATTCTTATACAAAGTAAGCCCATGCACGGCTGTATAATATCTTCGTACAGCAATATCATTTTTATTCATATAGTCAACAAATGCTGTGGCATCCTCATTAAGGATTATAGGGAAGTAGAGATAAGGACAAAAAACCTTCTCAGATACTTTCATGAGTTTTATTTTCCCTTTATTTTCAAGACCTGAAAAGAATTTCCTGTATTCTTCTATATTCTTCTTCCTCAGGCTCAATATGTAATCAATTTTCTCCAGGTTTTTTATACCAACTATGGCTGAAATCTCCTGCATTTTTGAGTTTAATCCGGCAATATCAATATCTCCGCGAACTTTCTCGTACTGTCCAAATTCCCTTATTCTGCTCATATATTCATGAACTTCATCATTATCGGTTAAAGCTGCACCTCCCTCCATTGAATTGTATATTTTGGTCGCGTGAAAACTATATATTTCAGAATATCCGTAATGGGCAGGAAATTTATTCTTATAGGTTGCACCAAATGCAGGGGCATTATCAAATAGTAATATCAAATTATTCTTTTTGGCAAAATCTCCAAGCTTTTCAATATTTGGCAGGTTCCCATAAACCCCAACCGCAATGATCATTTTAATAGTACTGTCTGCTTTAAGTTTGGTTGGATCCAGAGTAAGCGTTTCATCAACATCGCAAAATACCGGTCTCAAATTATTCATTACAACGGCATTGATCGTTCCGGAAAAAGTAAATGAAGGAACTAAAACTTCAAAAGAATCATATATTCCATAGCCAAGTACCGTCTTCCATGCCTGTATTAAACTAAATAAAGCCAGCTCTCCATTACAAAATGCCAGAGGCGTTTTTGCCGAACCAAAGTATTCCTGAAGTTTTTCCTCATATTTTCTAACATGTTTTGAGTAATTTGTAACCATTCCTGTTGAAAGGCACTCCTGAAAATCCGCTTTAATTTCTTCAATATCCGGAAGAAAAGGTTTAACAATATTAATTTTCATTTCTTGTTATTCTATTGTTTTCAAAATAAGTAGCTTCTCGCAGTGAATTAGTTTTACATGGAGAAGTTTAAGGCTATAAAAGTAATTCTTTTTTTCAAATGGCATTATACCTGATGAAGCAATAGAGAATATTTAAATGAACCCAAATATATTTTACCATATAGGGGTGTTTTTATTTATAAATGACTTGAAAAATGCTTGCATATATAGAAATATATAACCAATATTGCATTTGTTCATATAGTTTTTCCCGGAGACATAAAACGAGGTTTTAAATAAAATAATATTTTCTAGTACATAAAATATGAAGTGTTTAATATGTAATTCTGAAAGCAGGTATTCCTTTACAAAAAAATTTATAGAACCTCCATATGACCAATTCATGCGGGAGATTGGTGATGTAAATTATTATAAATGTACAAATTGCGGCTTTGTTTTATCAAAAACACATAGTGAATTAGATAAAGAAAAATGGGAGAATTTAAATTATTTAGTGCATCACTATAATGAAAATCCCGAAAATGAGAAAATGGGAAATCAACCACCGTATATTGATCAGGCAATGATGATGCATGTTCTTGGCAGGAATGGAATTATAGATATTGATAATATGCTTGATTATGCTGCAGGATATGGTTCCCTGAGTTTAATACTTTCAAAATACTTAAACATTACATTACCAATATTTGATCATTATGTGAATAAGGGGGAACAACATCCTTATGTACCAGTGAACCAGCTGTCTAAATACAAAACAGTTATAAATAGCGCAATGTTTGAACATATAATAACCAGGGATGATCTGGAATATGTAAATAATTTGGTCGATACAGATGGTTGCTTGATATTACATACAGTAATCTGTGAAAATGTACCTGAAGATCCCAATTGGTTTTATTTTCGCCCTCCTGTTCACACAGCATTTCATACAAATAAGAGCATGGAAGTATTGATGAAACAATGGGGTTATAAATCATCCATTTATTGTCTGAAAGCAAGATGCTGGGTGCTTTTAAGGAAAAAAATTGATACCTATACTGAAGCCATAAGGTCTATCAACCAGGAATTTCAAACGGATTACCTATATTATAAAAATGGGTTTGTAGATTATTGGAAAGGATTTTAAAATAATATCGTGGTATTAGCAATACCCATTAATGTCAATCCTTTCAAGTGAATTAAACAAGTGCAACCAAATTCATGCACTGCAAAGCATGTATATCATTCTCGTATTATTGTATCGTCCTCTACATCTTTAAAAACATTCACTCCATTATTTATAATAACGTTTTCACCTATTGTCACTTTAAAAAATACAGTTGCGCCCATGCCAATGATGGAATTGCTCTTTACAGTGACATTACCTGCTATTACAGAATTGGGAGCTATATGCACGTTATCAAACAAAACAGAGTCGTGACAAACATTTGAATTTGTATTAATTACACAATTGTTTCCAATAACAGCAGCGCTTCCGATAATTGCACCGGCAAATACATGATTACCTTCACCCATAACTACGGATGGCTCAATAGAAGCTTTCGGATGAATAATATTAGGTATATAAAAGCCCAGTCTTTTTAACTTATTAAACACTTGTTCTCTTAGTTTCAAATTCATCCTTACACCAACCCCTGCAATAGCGTTTATTGCAAAAGGCACACCCTGCCTGAGTATCTTTTTCAGGTCTTCTTCAGAGTCACTGCAAATTACCGGGATATCAAGAATTTTTGTGCCAATTAAGTCCAAATTACCATCTGCCACACCAATAATTTCAAATGTATTCATTTGTTTTAATACATCAATACACATCTTTGCATGGCCCCCACCGCCTATAATAATTATTTTTTGTGATCCTGAAGATTTTAAAGTTACTTCTGAAGTACCCTTTGCCTCTTTTTTCTTCGATTTGGACAAGTAATCGAGTACATCCTCCTTCTTTACAAGGCTCAGATATTTAAACACATCCGGTTTAATATTGTGCTTTTCGATTAATTGCAATGCAGGTTTCGAAAATTTGGATTCACTGATATCTGTTTTTTCATTCGTCTCTTTTTGTGATTTGCTCTCAGATGCACTCTTCTTAAAAAAATCCTTTGGTAACACGCTTTCTTTCGAAATTACACCAATCAGGTCTCCTACCTTCAATTCTGTATTCTCAGCATGCTCAAAGAAAATGTATCCACTCCCCGGGCTCTCAATATCAAAGGTGTTTTTTGATGATTCAATGCTGAATAAAATATCATTTTCGTCTACAAGCTGACCATTCTCAACAAATATATTGCATAGTTTATATGTATCATCACTAACTGATTCTTTTGGCAGATATATTTTAATTAAATCATTCATTATTAATTTCTATTAAAGCGTTTGTAATTGTTTCTTTATTTGGTAATACTTTCATCTCAAGTATACCCGAAGACGGAATTATAGAATTATAACCCAGCCTTTTCACTTTATCTAATTGTACCCCTTGTTCCGATAATTGTGCCAGTACTTCACTACTCAGAGAACTGATGCTCGGCCCTTCTTCAACAATAAGAATTTTTTTTGTAACAGATACTGATTCAACTACAGGCATAATATTTATTGGATTGATAAGGGAGGGGCAAATCACTTCACATAGAATTTCTTCTTCGTAAAATATTTTTTCCACTACTTCTTCAACCTCATCTAATATGCCACCATAACAAAAAATTGTAATATCCGGCTTATTATTTTCCGGACATATCTTCACTGTCGGAAATAACTCATCAGAAAATTGTACAGTATATCCCACAATGTCATTCGTTTTTAAATACCTTGTATACAATATCTTGTTTTCAATCACCAATACCGGATTCTCAATGGTTTCATAAATCCTGTTGTAAATCAATTCAGGAGAAACCCTGATATTAAGAGCAATCATCTTCAATCCCGGTATACCCAGAAAGTATTTTTCAATGGATTGACTATGTGTTGGGCCATATCCCCTCTTCCCTCCCATCGGAGTTCTTATAACCAGAGGTACATTTACCTGCTTGTTATACATCCGGTGAAATTTAGCCGCATGATTGATAATCTGGTCAAAGCATAAACTAAGAAAATCACCAAACATGATCTCAACTATTGGGAGATAACCTCCAAGAGCCAGACCCGTGCCAATACCAGTGATTGAAGCTTCGCTAATAGGAGTGTTCCTAACCCTTCCAGGAAACATTGTACTCAAATCCCTGGATACTTTAAAGGCCCCTCCGTATATATCCTCAATATCTTCTCCTATCAGTACCATAT
This sequence comes from Bacteroidales bacterium, assembly GCA_016926235.1. The sequence continues at coordinate 14,537 of JAFGOZ010000459.1, forward strand.
TCGGATGCTTTTCAAATAACTGCTTGAAGGTATTATTTATAATGTTCACAATCCTGTTTTCCCGGAAATCTAATTTAGTCCACTTGATATCATCAGAACTAATGTGGGGATCTTCATCTAAAATATCAGGAACTTGTGCTTTCTCAGCCAAATCCACAGCTTTATTTATAGCTTCATCAATCTCCTTAAGCCATTTCTTCACATCAGGATCGTTCCCCCCAATGATAATATTTAACGGATCTTTCTCTTCATGCTTTTTCACATAGGCTTCATCCCTGTTATCATCACCTTTTGAATGCGCTTTAAGCCTGAATGTTTCAACTTCAAGCAAGGCAGGAGATTGATTTCTTCTAACATAACCTATTGAACTTTTGGCATCGTCAATCAGCTTTTCCCATTGCCATGTATTTGATTTTGCGTATTCAATACCAAATGCTGCAGCCCGGTCTTTAATACTCCCCGACAGGGTCTGGTCGATAGAAGTTGATTGAGCGATCTTATTGTTTTCAACCACGATTAACAGTGGCAAGCCCCATTTTGAAGCAATATTCATCGTTTCATATATTATTCCCTCTCCAAAAGTGCCATCGCCAATAAAAGCAACACAAATATTTTGAGAATTATTCAGCTTCATCGCAAAAGACCTGCCTGCGCTCACTGGCATCATCCCTCCCTGTATCCCGTTTGAATAAAAAGAATCTGCATAAATATGTTGCGATCCCCCAATGCCACCACATACACCTGTAGATTTACCCATTATTTCGGCAATCAATCCATTAATATCCCCCGTTTTAGCAATATAGTGTCCATGTCCCCTGTGATTTGAAAAAACGACATCCCCCTCTGATAACGAATCTATTACTGCAACCCCACACCATTCTTCACCAATGCATGTATGAATTGTACCAAATAATTTCCCCTCAGAAAAGAGAGTCAGAAGTTTTTCTTCCACCCTTCTAATGGTCAGTGCTTTTTTTATCCGGGCTTTATCATCCATCAAATGATATCTTTTACTTTTGAAAGGTCATAAAGATAATAAAGAATAACTCTAGTATCTTTATAAAATGGAATATTTTTAAATAGTATTGAATGAATGAAGAATGAAATAGAAATATACAAAGAGCCTACGTACATAGGGAAACGAAAAAACTCCGATGTAAACCGGAGTTTTTCACTAATATTTTTTAAAAGTACTATTTAAAAGTATATTGCTTTTGCAGATAAATTACTTAGTACTATCCTTTATGTCTTGATTCGTCAGATACTGATAATCTTTTTCTGCCTTTTGCTCTTCTGGCAGCTAACACTTTACGACCTCCGGCAGTGGCCATTCTTTCTCTGAAACCGTGCTTATTCCTTCTTTTCCTATTTGATGGTTGAAATGTCCTTTTCATGACAATATATTTTTATACATTTTAAACAGGCTGCAAAAATACTATTTTTTTTATTTTGCACAAACCTATTTCAAAATTATCCTGAAATATATACAACTTTCTTGGTTGTAAAAAACTCTTCCTGAAAGAAATCACTGATATTAAATACTTTATATGTTTTTTTTATGACTTTTAATTCTTCTTCAAAATCTCCCCCTTTAATATAAATTATGCCATTAGATATATTATTAAATCCATTCACTCTGATTTTACCTTTTACTAGCTTCATAAAATCCGGCAAGGCGGTAACGGCTCTGCTAACAACAAAATCATACATTCCTTTATCTTGCTCAGCTCTTAGCTGCATTGTTTCAGCATTCTTAATTCTTAACTCATTGATTATTGCAGATACAACCTGTATTTTTTTCCCAATGGAATCAATCAGTCGAAAGTGCACCCCCGGAAACATCAATGCCAGAGGTATCCCGGGCAAACCTCCTCCTGTACCCACATCCAACACCTTTGTATTGTTTTTAAATTGAATAACCTTTGCTATGGATAAGGAATGCAGAATATGCCTTTCATAAAGGTGATCAATATCTTTTCTTGAAATAATATTGATTTTGACATTCCATTCCTGATAAAGCCTGCCAAGAATTTCAAATTTCGACAATTGTTCGGCAGATAAGGCAGGAAAATATTTTAGCAGGATGTCCATCAGGAAAGACCTACATTTTATGGCCTAAATTTTTCAGAATATTGTAAAGTAATTCCCTCGCCCGGAATAACTGTGCTTTAACGGTACCAATCGGCAAATCCAGTTCTTCAGCAATCTCTTCATAGGAATATTCTTTAAAGTATCGCAATTCAATGAGATTTCTATACCTGGGTTTAAGTTTTGCAACGACTTCACGCATTAGTTTTGACTTCTGCTCATAGATCATGCTTTCTTCAGGATCCATGGTAGGTGATTGTATATCGGTAGATGGCGCATCATCGTCATCAATGCCTTGATCAATAGAAATATGATTGGCACGTTTCTTCCGGATAAAATCAATGCAATTATTTGTTGCTATCTTAAACAACCATGTACTAAAGGCGTAGTTAGGTGTATATTGCTGAATGTTTTTAAAAGCTTTTCCAAAAGCTTCAATGGTCAGGTCTTCTGCGTCGCTTTCATTATTTACCATCTTCAGCAACATATAATAAATAGCATCACGATACCTGCCCATAAGATCAGCATAGGCTTTTTGCTCGCCATTAACTGCTCTCACTACCAGTTCATAATCCTTTTTTGCCTTATCTGAAAGGTTGCTGTTCTCTATTTCCATGTAGTTCTATTCCTTGAAATTGCATTTGAAATACCCAGTACCATATTAACGATCGGCATTAAAATGTCATACAATAGCGAAGGTAATAATAAATCTTTTTCATTCAAACGTTTCATCACATTTTTAAAAACGATTAATTGGATAACACTTCGCACAATAAAAGCTGAAATTGCAATTATATAAAATTTATTATGAAAGCACAGCGTGATGAAGGATACATAAAAGAGGAATCGCAGAATCAGCTCAAAGCCAAGCAGAAACTTGAATTTTGACCGGTAATATTTTGCAGTTGTAATATGTCTTTTTTTCTGATTAAACCATGCTTTAAATGTTGTAGAAGGTTCTGATAATGTATGGCTGTCAGTGCGATATTCCACAAGCGTATTACTTTTTTTGGCAACCTCATTTACAAAAAGGTCATCGTCTCCGGAAGCCACATGATAATTCGATGCAAAACCTTTGTTGTTAAAAAAACTTGATTTACGGTATGCAATATTCCTGCCAACACCCATATAAGGCTTCCCGGAAAGAGCATAACTCAGGTATTGCATAGCAATATTTACAGTATCATAACGAATTATATTATTTAGAACACCTTTTTGTTTAATATATCCGCCATAACCCAAAACAATTTCTTTGTCCTCAAGGAAGTTATCTGCCATTGTAGCTATCCAGTTTTCACTTACAGGTCTGCAATCCGCATCAGTCAATAATAACCATTCATTCCTGGCAGCTTTTATTCCAACTGTTAAAGCCAGTTTTTTACCATGTGTAAACTTCCGGTCTTTAGCTATTGTAGTAATATTAAGATTATGATACTTGCTTTTTAATTCAGACAATACATCTTCTGTTTCATCTTCCGAACAGTCATTTACAACCACTACCTCAAAATCCCTATACTTTTGGTCCAAAATAAAAGGTAAATTGTTGCGTAAGTTTACTGCTTCATTTCTTGCACATATAATTACTGATACAGGTGGATATTTTTGTTTGACATTTTTTTCTTGCTGTATTCTGCCTGCTCTTGTATATAATGAAAGATAATAAAGTAATTCACCAATAAAACCAAAGGCCATAGCACAAAGCACTATCAGGAAAAACAGGTTTACATCATCAAAAAATTGCATCATATTACTATTCGCTAAAAAAGTGAAGCAAGTATATCAAACATTTCACTCTCAAACAACCTAGTTTTAAAATATTTTTTCACAACGCATCCAAAATTCAACTTAAAAAACGAATTTTTATGCTTTTTGTTTTATTAAAGACCACAACAACCTGTTTAGATTAAAAATAATACGATATTGTAAGTGTAAATATTATCTTTGGCAATTCGAATTTCGATAATGTTTTTTACCATAGAACATAAAGATATCCTAACGAAGGCCAGAGCAGGTATAATTGAGACTGCTCATGGACGGATAGAAACGCCCATTTTTATGCCCGTGGGTACAGCCGGTAGTGTAAAAGGCATTCATCAGCGGGATATTGATAAAGAAATAAGGGCCCAAATAATATTAGGCAATACATATCACCTATATTTAAGGCCAGGTGCAGATGTTATTAATAAAGCCGGAGGATTACATTCCTTCATGAATTGGCAAAAACCAATTTTAACAGATAGCGGAGGCTACCAGGTATTTTCCCTGGCTGATAATCGCAAACTTCATGAGGAGGGCGCCACCTTTAAATCCCATATTAATGGCGAAAAGCATATTTTTACCCCTGAAAATGTCGTAGATATACAGCGCATTATCGGCGCTGATCTAATAATGGCATTTGATGAATGTACTCCATATCCCTGCGAATATAAGCTGGCTAAAAAATCAATGGAATTGACACACCGTTGGCTTGACCGGGGCATAAAACAATTCATAAATACGCAGCCTCTGTATGGTTATGATCAGTATTTTTTGCCCATTGTACAAGGCAGTGTTTATAAAGATCTACGGCAACAATCTGCAGAAAAAATTGCCTGTGCTGATATGCCTGCCAATGCAATAGGAGGTTTGTCTGTTGGTGAACCAGAAGATGAGATGTACAATATGATAGAAACTGTAAATGAAATACTCCCCGAAGATAAACCAAGATACCTTATGGGAGTTGGAACTCCTGCAAACATACTGGAAGCTGTCGAAAGAGGAATTGATATGTTTGATTGTGTAATGCCAACACGAAACGGACGAAATGGAATGCTTTTTACAAGTGAAGGTATTATTAATATCCGTAATGAAAAGTGGAAAAATGATTTTACACCCATTGATGAAAATGGTATTTCTTTTGTAGATTTACAATATTCAAAGGCATATTTACGTCATTTATTTATTTCAAAGGAAATGCTGGGGCCACAAATAGCCAGCATTCATAACCTTGGATTTTACTTATGGCTGGTAATTGAGGCACGTAAAATGATTAAAAACGGGAAATTTATGGAATGGAAAAATAGTATGGTAAAAAAACTAAAAGTAAGGTTATGAGAAAATATTTACCCAAGACTATTGACATGTATATTATCCGGAAATTTCTGGGTACATTTTTCTTTGCCCTGCTTATTATCATTGCTATAGCCGTAGTATTTGACATATCTGAAAAGATAGATGATTTTATTGAAAACAAAGCGAGTCTGAGGGAGGTCGTTTTTGACTATTATTTTAATTTTATACCCTATTTTTCTGTATTGTTTAGCTCTTTATTCACTTTCATTGCAGTTATATTTTTTACGTCAAAAATGGCATACAATACTGAGATTATAGCCATTCTCAGCAGCGGTATGAGCTATAAACGTTTTCTTGTTCCCTATTTCATTTCAGCATTATTTATCGCCATCTTCTCATTTGTAATTAGTAACTATGTTCTGCCTCCTGCCAATAAAGTCAGGTTAGATTTTGAAGAAAAATACTTACATCATAGAGCGGTAAGCTATAATGAAACCAATATACACAAACAACTTGAACCAGGCCTGTTTATTTACATGGAAACCTACAGCAATGTGTCTGATATCGGGTATAAGTTTTCAATGGAAAGATATAATGAAAACAATAATCTGGTTTCAAAATTAAGTGCGGCATATATTAAATGGGATTCAACCATAAATAAATGGAACCTGAAAGATTATGTAATACGCGATATTAAAGGGATGGACGAAACCATAACCACCGGAAGCTCCCTGGATACTACATTGGTTATGCAACCCGAAGATTTTAAAAGGCGGTTCAATTTTATTGAAACTATGAGTATCGGACAATTGAATGATTTTATCCGGCAACAGGAATTGCAAGGTGAAGAAGGAACTGTTGCTTATATAATTGAAAGAGATAAAAGACTGGCCTTCCCATTCTCGACTTTTATTTTAACCATGATGGGGGTTTTTGTTTCTTCAAGAAAGGTGCGTGGCGGAATGGGAGCTCAGATTGGAGTTGGATTGCTTGTTTGCTTTTCTTATATCCTTTTTATGCAGTTTTCATCGCAATTTGCCATTGGAGGAAGTCTCAGCCCATTAATTGCCGCATGGATACCAAATATCATTTTCTTCTTTGTTGCCCTTATGCTTTACCGTTTTGCACCGAAGTAGTAATTGAAGAAATATGTATTTTATTTCATTACTAAACGAGTAAATTATATTTCGTCCCTAACGGGACTTAGAAACATTTTCTAACACAATGTTTACCAATATGTCGTCCCTA
>JAFGOZ010000460.1 GCA_016926235.1 Bacteroidales bacterium
CCCTCCTGAAGAATATATTTTATTCCAGCTAAGTTTTTCGAATGATAAAGCCTACGGATCTGCTAATGTTGGTGGAGGGGAATCCCCATATTGTGTCCCATCATATATTGAATTGAGCAAAAACAGATAACTTTCATGATGTGTAATACTGTCTTGATTATGTCGGTAAATAGTTGGTTGTTATTTTAGCAAAAGACACGATATTACACTCATTATAGCGCATTATGACAGAAATATTTGATGTTTTATGAAAGTAAAAGAGGTCATATTCATTCTTATATTTCTTTCTTTTTCAATATCATCTTGTCGAGAAAGGAAATCAAACAATCTTCTAATTAACCAGAAACTGCAAGGATGCTGGATGGGAGGGTTATTACAAAATGACAGTTTAACGGAAGACGTTGAGCTTCGTCTTTTCAAAATAAAACCCGACAGCTCACTTGTTTTTAGTCTGACTTATGAGCTTGGTCCACGTTCAAGGGTTTGGGAATATGATATTGAAATTAGTATTCTAAGAAATGAAATATCATGGCTTGCACATCAGGGAAAACTGAGTGAAAATCTGGATACGATGTATCTGACAAAGAATTGGAAAGGAGAACAATCTCAATGGATGTTTTATAGAGATAAAAATTATGACGATTTCATAAATAAATTCATCTCCAATACAAAAAGTGATTATACCTATTCAATTCCTGTAAGTATTATGGACAGCCTGAACTGTGCATCTTTAGATGAGGCTGGAATTGATACCATTAAAATGACTGATTTTATTAAAACCATTAAAACCGGGAACCTTGGCGACATACACAGTATTTTGATATATCGAAAAGGAAAACTCGTTCTTGAAGAATATTTCGCGCTTGAAGGAAAAATCTCAGGTTCGTTTGTCAATGAAACCTATAGAAGAAAAACACATCAACTGTCATCTGTAACAAAAGGGATTCTTTCTCTGGTAACAGGAATTGCCATTGAACATGGTAATATTCCTGGAGTCAGCGAGCCTATTAATACCTATTTACGCCCATATTCTGATTCTTTCTCTGAGGATAAGAAACAGATTCAAATTAAACATCTCCTTACTATGACATCGGGATGGAACTGGAATCAGTTCAATTATTCATGGAATGACAAAAGAAATGATGCGGCAAATATGTATAAATGCAAGGATGTTGTTGAATATGTGTTGGAAAGGCCCATGAATGCAGAACCAGGGGGAAAATTTAATTATTCAAATGGAGAGCCGGCGGTTATGGGGGTTGTTTTGCGAAATGCATGCAATGTGGAAGTTGATAAATATACTGAAACCCATCTGTTTAATCCACTTGGAATAACTGAATATAAATGGTCGCGATATCCTGATGGCACACTGGAAACCGATGGTGGACTCAAACTATGTTCGCGGGATTTGCTTAAAGCGGGAATTTTAATGCTAACTAATGGGAAATGGCATGGCAATCAGATAATATCTGAAGACTGGGTATCGGAATCGACAAAATCCAGAATAAACTTATCATTAAAGAGAGGATATGGATATTATTGGAATGAAATGAAGTATGAATTTAGGGGCAAATCCCAAACCGCGATTTTTATTCCTGGAGATGGAGGTCAGTTCCTGGGTGTTTTTCCATCTTTAGATATGGTCATCGCATTTACAGCAGGAATTTACGATAAAGACCCAACAAAAATGTATTGGGAAATCATAAATAAGAACATACTTCCTGCATTGAAAGAGAAATGATTGTAAACAAAAAGCCGGCATAGTAGCGTTACGGGGCATAAATTATGGAATTATTGGAACACTTGCATCATTAAAGAGAAGCATTAATAGTCTATTAAAAGAATATTTACATGAAGTTATTTACAATTATTGTGTTTTTGTTTTCCTTACTGGTAACAAGAGATAATTTCAAAATCATTACTTATAGTTCAGTGTCAGTTAAAAGCCCTTCTAAAAAAACTGATAAAAACAATGAAATTATTTTTTTAAAGCAAGCACTTCAAAATGACTTTAAGCAGATGCGTAAAACTCTTGAAGAGAATCATGCATCACTTTATGAATATACTTCAAAACAAGTCATGGACAGCCTGATGGAAAAACAATATGAGCTTATCAGAGATTCCATGACGCTGCATGAATTTTATAAAATTCTCACACCGGTTACTGCCAGGATCGGTTGTGGACATACAGCCGTTTGGATGCCAGCGAGTTATTGGAATATTGATCCAGAAAATCTATTTCCATTAGAAATAAGGTTGATCGAAGGATATGCTGTTGTTACTGGTAAATACAACGATACATTGCAAGTTCCGATTGGGAGCATCATATTGGAAATCAATGGCCGGTCAGTGAATGATATTATTACTGAGATGAGGTCAAACTACTCCGCTGATGCTTTTAATATCCATTTTATTGATTCGCAAATCGGAAGGCGGTTTCCTTTGATTTATGCAAGACGATTTGGATTCCCAATAAATTATGTGGTGAAATATGCCTTACCAGGACGTAAAACGAGTGAGACCAAAACATTGATCCCTGCAACAAATATGGCGATAAGGGAAGTAGTCTTCTCAAACTTCAATCATCCCCCACTAACTTTTAATTTGATGGAAGATGGGCATATAGCTTTATTAACCATTCCTACATTTATTTACTACGACAGGGTTTCTTATTTCACTAATTTTATTGACAGTTGTTTTAAAGTTATTAAAGATAGAGGTGTAGAAAATCTTATCATCGACTTAAGAGGCAATGATGGTGGCGATCCTTTTTGTGCTGCTCCTCTGTTTTCCTATCTTCAACCTGAACCACTGCCTTATTTTTCTGAACCTTATGGCAAATATTCAGCGCTTGCCACTCCATTGTTATTACCCAAAAATCATTTTTCAGGA
>JAFGOZ010000461.1 GCA_016926235.1 Bacteroidales bacterium
AAACGTTCCCTTAAATCTGAATATCCATATAATTTCAGTACCCCTCAGACACCTAAAAGTGAAGAATGTACCGCTTTGAAACATCATCATAATGATGACCCTGAAAAGGCAAAGATGCATTTTGAAAATCTTTTGAAATCAATTTTTACAGTTATCGAGAAACAAACAGATGGAATTGTATCCATAATGTTTGCACATCAAAGTACAGAGGCTTGGTCAACTTTATGTAATTCAATTTTAGGTGCTTCATTAAGTATTACAGGTAGTTGGACTTTGGATAGTGAAAGACCAATCGGGTTAAAATCAAATAAATCATTTTTAGCCTCTTCCGTTACAGTGTCATGCAAGCCTTCAAAGAAGACAGGTGTAGGTAACTACAAAGATGTTAAAAGCAAAATAGAACAAACTGTATACCAAGAAGTAGGACTGTTGTATGGTTTAGGATTTCGAGGTGCAGACCTATTGACAGCATGTTTTGGACAGGCAGTGAATGTCTTTGGGCAATATGAAAAGGTAGAAAAAGCAGATGGTAATGAAGTGACTGTTCCAGAATTATTGGAAATGGTAAAAGAAAGTGCATTTAATGCTCTTTTAAAAGGATTTGATGGGGACGATTTTACTAAGTTTTACATTGGATGGTTACAATTATATGGATTTGCTGAAAGCGATTTTGATGACGCTGCAAAATTTTCACGAGTTGGATTGTCAATAAATGTTTCTGATTTATTCACCCATAATATCTTTATAAAGCGGGGTAATAAGCAGGAACTGGCGGGTTATAAAGATAGATTGACTGCAAATCGTAAAATTGGAGATACAAGTCAAAGTTTTATAATTGATAATGTGCATAAATCGATGGCTTTGTATGAGGGAACAAACAGGAATGCATTGTTAGAATATATAGCAAAGATTGGCGCATCTCCTGAAAATTCTTTCTGGCGTGTAATAACATCCTTATGTGAAGTTTTACCTCAAGGTAGCGATGATTATAAACAGGCAACTGGACTGTTATTAAATAAAGACAGCCTGATTCGTGAAAGCAAAAACATTCAACAATCAACTGGAGAACAAGGACAACTGTTTTAATATTATACTGAAATGACAAAAGATTCTCTTTTTAAGGCACTTGGTTTGTTTATTGAAGCATTCAGACCATACATAGTTCTTAAACTAACTGAAAATGCTGGTGACAAGTGGGATAAATGGTTCTATGAAGCACTAAGTGATGCACAAAAAGCCAACTGGGACTTGGGTATAAAAAATGGTACACCACCTGTTAATTTAATTGATTTTCACCACTTGAAATCTTTTGCAATTAAATATAAAGACTTACTGAAGTCTGATTTTGGCAGGGATGCCAGCAAACTTCCAACATGGCTACAGGAGATTGCCGATGTCAGGAATAAGTGCAACCATTTTCAGGAAGTAGAGGAGCGTGATATTCGCAGGGCATTTGACAATATGATTGATATTGCCAATATTTTAAAACTGAAAGAACTAAAGGTAGAAATCGAGAGACTTCAAAGGGGTGAATCAGTTGAACCAAAGGTCAAGGAGATGAAAACTTCTTATGGCTTAGTTCCATGGTTTAAAAATGTAACGCCTCATCTTGATATCCGACAAGGGAATTTGGATGAATCTGTTTTTGCCGCTAATCTTGCCGAAGTTGCTCTTGGTCACGGAAGAGAGGTTTATCAGAATCCAAGTGTGTTTTTCTCCAAAACATATTTTACAGAAGGTCTAAAAAACGTTGCGAAGCGAGTTATAAAAGGATTAAATGGTGAAGAAGATGCTGAAAACAGGGTTATTTCGTTGCAAACAGGGTTTGGCGGTGGGAAGACGCATACATTAATTTCGCTCTATCATATCGCAAAATCAGGTAAAAAACTCGGCAATTTATTACACACACAAAGTTTGCTGGATTATATTGGCAAACCTGATTTCGACAATGCTTCAATTGCAATCTTCACAAACAGAACTAATGACCCCACACAAGGAAGGAAAACTGAAGATGGATTAACCATTCGAACACTTTGGGGAGAATTGGCATATCAATTAGCGGGCAAAACGGGTTATGAAGTTATACGTCCTAATGACGAAAACAGAACTGCACCAAAAGGTCTTTTCAAAGAAGTTCTGAAAAATACAAGTAATGCACTAATACTTATAGATGAACTTGCTGATTATTGTGTTGCAGCATCAGGAGTGCAGGTTGGTGGGTCAACATTATCAGACCAAACAATTTCATTTATTCAGGAATTATCAGAAACTGTTGCAAGCATGAATAATTGTGTGCTTGTAGCAACACTCCCTGCTTCAGTCGAAGAGGTTGCAAATTCTGAAAAAGCAGCACAAATTCTTAATAGTCTTTCAAACCGTCTTGGTAGAGTGGGTGCTGACACCAAACCAGTGGCAGATGAAGAGATTTTTGAAGTTATCAGGTACAGATTATTCGAAAATATAGGGTCTAATGATATAATAAACAATACAGTTAACAAATACTGTGAACTTTATTCTGAATTAAAAACTGAAGTTCCTGATTATGCTTCACGGTCAGAATACAAAGAGAGGATTAAGAAATCATATCCATTTCATCCTGAATTGATAGATATTTTTCGTATAAAATGGGCAAGCAATCATAATTTCCAGCGCACAAGAGGAGTATTGAGGCTTTTGGCATCAATTGTCACTGACCTTTGGAGACGGCAGGAATCTTTAACTGGCACAAACGCACTTATTCATATCTCTGATATTAATTTTTCAAATCTGGATGCGTTATCAGGGCAACTGAAGAAACTTTATGGAAACGGCTATGATGCTGTGCTTACGGCTGATGTTTCAGGTAAAAGTTCAAATGCATTTCGAATAGACAAATCGAAAAAAGAATTAGGTGATTATAATCTTGCGGAAGGATTGGCATCAGCAATTCTTCTGGGAAGTTTTGGTAGTACGGGTTCAAACAAAGGGACAAGCGTCCCAGAACTTAAATTAGCCACTATAAAACCTAATTCATTTAACCACAACAATATTCATACTGCTTTAGACCTTTTGGAAGAGAGTGCTCATTATCTCTATTATAGCACTACTGGGCATAAACGATACTGGTTTCACACAAAACCTAATATCAATATCCTGATAAATCAAGGTAAAGGAGATATTAAAGATGTTGATATTGAAGCCGATATTATCAGAAGACTCCATGAGAAATCGAGAAGTATTCAACTCTTCAATGTTATTGTAAATCCATCGGAAGATATCCCAGAACAGCAGAAGCCAACATTGGTTATTTTAAGTCCCAAGTATTTGGCTAATCCTGACCATTTAAATGGTAATACAAAACCTATTATTGAGAAAATTGCAACCAAGAAAGGGAATAGTGAAAGGATATATAGGAATACCATGCTATTCCTTGTTTGCTCTGAAGTAACATTCGGAAAACTTCAATCCGATATACGTGATTACCTTGCCTGTTCCAAGATTAGTACCGAATATGCAAATCAATTAGAAAGAGACCAGAAAGATGATATTAAGCGAAGAATTGAAGAATCATCAAAGGATAGTGAAAAGTCGCTGGCGGCTGCATATTCAATCATTGTTAAGTATTCTGTTAAAAATGGCTTCGAAAAACTGCTTTTAAGGCAGTTTAAAGAGAGTTTTGACAGTCAGGTTAACAACTATGTCATTTCTGCATTAAAGGATGAAGAATGGCTGTTAGGCTCAGTCGGATTAAATATTCTTCGGAATAGCAATTTACTTCCAACTGTTGAGAATCCCATTAAAACCAAAGATGTCTATGAAGCATTTATAAGGTTTGATGACAAACCAATGATTACTGGAGTTGGTGCTATTCAAGACAGCCTTTTAAGATATTGCACGAATGGTGATTTCTGCATTGCTTCAGGAGATGGGAAGGAATTCACAAAAATCTTCTATCAAGCGGCAGTGCCTTATTTTGAAGTAACTAATAATTCATATTATTTACTGGATAAAAGTCTGAAGCCAAAACCACCTGAACAAGAAATTGTCGAAGAAGGAAAAGAGAAAGAGAAGGAGAAAGAGAAACCACCAGTACCACCAGAAAAAGAAGAACCTCAAATCAAGAAATTTAAGGCTATAACAGTATCGGGCAAAATTCCAGTAGAAAAGTACCATGAATTATTTACATGTTTTATAACCCCATTCGCTATGTCTGGCAACAAGTTGGATATTGAAGTAAAATTTAAAATTAAATCAACTGAAAGCAGCCCATTAGATGAAACTAAGCAACAATACAAGAGCGCAAAAGAGGCTGCAAAGCAGTTGGGATTAGAATTTGAGGAAGAATCTTAAAGGAATTAAAGTGTTAAAAATAACCCATTATAGATGACAATTATCCATCCGATAGGCGATTTTCTTTCTGAACTTTTCCCAGAACTGAAGGGGAAAATGGATGATGAAAAACTAATTGAAAAAGTTCTTACAGAATACTATACAATTGGAAGTATCACCCCAGAAGTCAAGGTGGATGGTAAAATGGTTGAAGTCCATTTTACATCAGAAGACGCAATTTCCCAACAATTTGATTTTAATAAGGCGAACAATTTATGCCAACAAGGTAAGTTCAAAGAAGCAATTCCAATATTAAAATCATTAATTGGTAAAAACCCGACCAATTCTGAATACTACAGAACATTGGGGCAGGCATATTCAATGGTTGGTGACGATGAAGAGGGGATTAATTATTTAATCGATGCCTTAAAATGGAATCCCAAGAACAATTACGCTTTAATAATGATTGGTAACATCTTTGCCAGAAATAAAAATGACATTGAAACGGCAAGGAAATATTACCAACAGGTCATTGAAAACAACCCTGATGATAATATTGCAATCAACAATCTTGGAACAAATTTAATCCAAGCAGGTAAGGTTGATGAAGGCTTACAATATCTAACGAAAGCCTACTCGATTAATGCTGACTATCCCAATACCTTATACGGGATTGCACTGGTAAACCAAATGAAAGGGAACAATGATACTGCTTTCGAATTTGCCCTCAAGTGTATCAAAAAATGTGGAGAAGGAGAAAAGGGATTGGGCAGAAATGCGCAGAAATTAATTTTGGATGCTGCTCAGGCTTTGGTTAAAACTGATATTGGTAAGAAACAATTTGATGATTATCGTAAACAATTACAAAAGAAATCAGGCAAAGAAATTAAGGTTGAAACTGATAACACCCTTGATACTGCAGCAAAATTTGAGTTTGCTGAAAAATATGACAGAGATTACCATTTGATTAAGTATAATCCCAAGCATCCAGCAACTTACCATCTTGTTATGCATGAACTTGTGCATTTGGATTTTGCTACTGATGCAAGAAACGATAGTCGCAATAAGTTGTTCATCTCGAATTTCAAGACAAAATCGATGTTTTTAAATGACCTTCGGCAACACCGTCAGGTACTAATTAAAAAAGGGTTGTCAGAATCCTCAATCAATGAATATTTTGATTTGCTATTTGATGGTATTAACAGGCAAATTTTTAATGCCCCAATTGACTTATTTATCGAAGATAAATTATTTGAACAATATAAAGACCTTCGTCCATATCAACTAATTTCCCTGTATTCGTTACTTTCTGATGGGATTAAGGCGACAACAGAAAAAACAATAATTAGTTTATCACCTATATCAATTCTACAAGCCAGCAAAATATTAAATCTCGTTGGTGCTTATCAGTTTAGAGACCTATATGGTATTGATTTAACGACCAATTTTAAAGCAAATAATTTGGAAGATAAGACTGCCAAAGAAATGTATGCAGAATTCTACTAATACCGTGATGACAAAGAATCAGGTGAAGAATATGAACTTATAGAAAATTGGGCAAAAGACCTGAAACTTGATAAGTATTTTGAACTTGTCGATGAAGAAATATATGGAAAAGACAAATCTCTGGATGACATATTAGAGAAAATAGAAAGAGACCCGTTTGATTTGGAATCTCCAGACCCAATTAAAGAAAAGGAGATGGAAGAGTTCCAGAGGTCACAAAAAGAAATGGGGACAAATATGGCGGTGGCTATGTATATGGTAGATGCTCTTCAATATTTTCAGAACATACCCAAGCAAAGAATCAAAGAAATTGCATACGAAATTGCGTTGCAGGGGACTCAAGGATATCGACCAGAAAATAAAAATTATAGAGTTGGATTAATTCCTGATAAGAAATTCTCTGGTTATCAGATTCTTGCTTATTATTATGTGAGTTGGTCGTTGGCAATGCCTGAAATGCTCCCGCAACTTCAACTCCCGTATGATAATGAATATAAATTAGCATTAACTCTCTTCAAACCTAACCAATAAATGAGTGAAACACAACAAATTATTGATGCCCTAATTAAATTTCGTAATGAAAGGGACTGGGCGCAATTTCACAATCCAAAGGATTTGGCGATAGCGATTAATGTTGAAGCAGGGGAACTACTGGAATTGTTTCTATGGAAAAACTCAGAAGAGGCTGATAAAGAAAAAATAAAAGAAGAGTTGGCGGATATTTTTGCATTTGGCTTTTTGCTTGCAGATAAATATGGATTTGATATTAGGCAGATAGTCCTTGATAAAATAAAGATTAATTCCCAAAAATATCCAGTACATAAAGCAAAAGGTACAGCAAAGAAGTATAATGAGTTATGAGGTTATTTGCAGGTTCATCGAATACTTTTATAAGCCTTAATCTTAATAACCAGATTGCGGAGTTATTGAGAAAGGAATTTTTTAAACAGTATGGTTGTAATCCCTCAAACAATGAAGTAATGTCTTGGAGAAATTCCTTGCTCCGTATGGCTTTAGTACTTCAGTCAGCAAACCTGCATGATAATGGTGTGATAGTAGAATTTCAGTTACCATTAAGCAGTAGAAGAATAGATGTTTTGGTCACAGGTAAAGATGGAGATGGGATAAAAAATTCAATAATCATTGAACTGAAGCAATGGGAACGGTGCACTCTCTCCAGCAGTGACAGTGATTATGTAATAACTTGGGTAGGTGGTGGAAATAGAGATGTCTTGCATCCTTCAGTACAGGTTGGAAACTATAAATATTATTTACAGGAGAACTGTACAGCATTTTATGAAGGAAGTGAACCTGTCATGTTGCACGCCTGTAGTTACCTTCATAACTACAATTATTACGAAGATGACCCAATATTTGATTCACGTTTTGATAAAGCATTAGATAAGTTCCCTATTTACACTGCAGATGATACCTATGATTTAGCATCGTTTCTTGCCAACAGGTTGAACCAAGGCATGGGAATCGAGATTCTAACGGAAATTGAAAATAGCAAGTTCCGACCATCAAAGAAATTATTAAAACAAGTTTCGGGGGTAATCAAGGAGAAACTTAAAGGAGAGTTAAGGGTACTTGGACAGCATAGGGTCAATGGAGACTATATCTTGTTAGATGAACAACTTATAGTTTATGATAAAGTAATCTCATTGATAAAAAAGGGAGAAATTGATAAACAGAAATATGCAATTATTGTAAAAGGTGGTGCAGGAACTGGTAAGTCGGTGATTGCATTACAATTATTAGCAGACCTTACTGCAACTGGTCATAATGCCCATTATGCAACTGGTTCAAAATCTTTTACTTCCACATTACGCAAGATATTGGGGAACGATGCGAGGGGATTATTTAATTATTTTATGTCATTTAGTGAAGCACAGTCCAATGAAATCGATGTACTAATTATGGACGAAGCACACAGAATAAGAGAGAGAACAGGCTATCCTTTTAAATCGACTGGCAGGTTGCAGGTTGAAGACTTAATTAATGCTGCGAAAGTTTTGATATTCTTTATTGATGATTACCAATCAGTACGTAAAGGAGAGATTGGAACATCGGCTTTCATAAAAGAAAATGCTATCAAGCAGAACTGCAAAGTTTTCGAATATGAACTTGAGGCTCAATTCAGGTGTGGCGGGTCGGATGGTTATACAAATTGGATTGACAATACATTACAAATAAGAAGAACAGCAAATACTCTCTGGGTTAATGATGAAAACTTTGAGTTTAAGATTTTTCAATCACCAGAGGAACTTGAATTGACTATCAGAGAAAAGAACAAATCAGGGTATACCGCAAGACTTACTGCTGGTTTTTGCTGGAAATGGAGCGACAGGTTGGACGAAGAAAAGAATTTAATTAATGATGTCGTGATTGGTAATTATGAACGCCCTTGGAATGCACGAGAAGGATTGACTGGCATGAGAACAGGCATACCCAAATCACAATTTTGGGCATATGAGGATGGTGGAATCGACCAGATAGGATGCATTTATACTGCTCAAGGTTTTGAATTCGACTATGTGGGAGTGATTTTCGGAAATGATTTGAAATTCAATCCTGATGAATCATCATGGGAAGGACACCCTAAGAATTCACACGACACTCAAGTAAGGAATTCTGATAATTTCTTACAACTTGTTAAAAATACATATCGAGTCCTTCTTACGAGAGGGATGAAAGGCTGTTACGTCTATTTTATGGATAAGGAAACAGAACGATTTTTTAAATCAAGATTGGAAATATCTAATGCACGTATTTAAGGGATTCAGTTAACCTATCATCTTCATGAATGGCGATATTTTCAATAATATCAGTAAGATTATTGAAAGGGACAGTAAGGTAACTACTTACAAGTTTGCTCTCTTGCGTGGAGTTATTGACATTATCCAAGATAATTCTCCTTACATTACCTTCTCCGAAGGAAGAGTAAATATTCCAACAGGTCTCCTGATTGAGAAGTGGATGCTATATTACTACCCCATTTTAGAGTCTCCAACCTTTATTCCGCAAATCAACGGGGACGTTAATCTTGCATTTGG
>JAFGOZ010000462.1 GCA_016926235.1 Bacteroidales bacterium
CTGTTGATTTTAATGATTATTGGTGCTTCTCCATCAGGAACCGGTGGAGGTATAAAGTCTACGACTGTAAGCAGCATTATTGGAATTATTAAAAGCGTATTTTCCAGTCATAAAGAATACATTAATTACCATATTCCAATAACTAAACAAAATGCCATTGAAGAAGAAAAGAAATCAGTATTGAGTCGTTTTATTCAGATTTTTTCAAGAAAACATGATACGGAAACGGATCAGACGATTTCTGATGTTTTAGTTGAAGATGATTCCGAAAAAGTAAACAATGAACTGAACAAGATTCTTGGTGATATTTTTAAAATAAAACTATTAGGCAGAACAATCCCTTTTGACCGGATCATACATGCAATTGCGACATTTGCTTTTTATTTCATAATCCTGTTCATCGGGGTATTATTCTTGCTGTTGAGCGAACAATTTAGTTTTGAACAGATATTTTTTGAGGCCGCTTCGGGGCTGGGGACTGTCGGTTTGAGTACCGGTATCACCGGGCAGTTAACAGTTGCCGGCAAAATAATTATTACCATACTAATGTTTATTGGTCGTTTAGGCCCGATTACTTTTGGAGTTTTCTTGTTTAGCAGGAAATCGAAAAAAAATCCGATAGATGAACATGAAGACTTAGTTATATAACCCTCCGCCATCCATGGCTCCGGGGCTTTCCCGTGGCAGGCGCAGGGCTTCATATAACAAGGTTTATATGCTGAGCCCTTCGGGCTTGGGCTTCGCCACATTTTTGCGTTGCAAAAACGTCATATAAACCTGGAACGTTATCGGAAATTTGGACGAAGCAATGATTAGATGATATCACTTGACAATACTATCGCATTGCATTAGTATTGTAAATATGATTATTGACTTCAGATCCAAAGAAACAGAAAAGATCTGGAATGGATATACATCATTGAAACTACCAATAGATATTCAAAATCCAGCCAGGAAAAAATTGAGAATGTTGAACAATGCACAAGATCTGAATGATTTAAGGATTCCTCCTAATAATAGATTGGAATCCTTAAAAGGAGATAGAGAAGGACTTTACAGAATAAGAATCAATTCACAATGGAGGATATGTTTCCAATGGCAAAATGGAAATGCATTGAACGTAGAAATTGTGGATTACCATTAACAGGAGATAATTATGGATAGGTTACGAAATATACACCCAGGAGAAATATTACAAGAAGAGTTTCTCGAACCATTTGATATTACTGCGTACAGATTAGCAAAGGAAATAAAAATACCACAAACACGTGTTTCACAGATACTACAAGGTCGACGGAGAATAACAGCAGATACGGCCTTGAGACTTTCTGAGTTTTTTGGAAATTCCGCACAATTCTGGTTAGGGCTTCAAGATGACTATGATCTTGAAGAAGAGCGGTCAAAAATTGGAGATGAATTGATTGGAATACAAAGGATGAAAGTCTCTTAGTCGTCTAAACTTCCGATAACAGGGCGTATAAGCTGCGTCGCTTCGCTCCTTGGCCTTCGGCACATTTGCCCTTTGGGCAAACGTCATATACGCCCAGAACGTTATAGGCAATAATTTTTGCAGGAGAAAAAAATGAAATACATGTGTCCTCTAATAGTAGTAAGCGATATAAAACGCTCACGAGAATTCTATGAAAATGTTTTAACGCAAACAGTCAAAGTTGATTTTGGAGAGAATGTTACTTTTGTAGGAGATTTTGCAATTCACCAAAAAAAACACTTTGAATCATTAATTAATAATGCAGAGATAAAGGAAAAATCAAATAATTTTGAACTCTATTTTGAGCATGAAGATTTGGACAATATTGTAAGCAAAATAAAAAAATTAGGATTAGAGTTTGTTCATGAAGTAGTCGAACAGCCCTGGAAACAACAGGTTGTAAGGTTTTATGATTATGATAAAAACATGATTGAAATTGGTGAAAGAATGGAGCATGTTGCTTTTAGATTATCGAAGCAAAATTATTCGCTTGAAGAAATATGCAAAATCACGTACTTGAATGAAGAATCGGTTAAAAATGCCATTAAGGAATACTCGTAGCATGCAAAAATTACTGCCCTTAACAGCAAATATGCGGTTCCGCCTTCGGCTCCACCCAAATGGCCTTCGGCATATTGGCCTTTCAGGCCAACGTCGCATAGCCCAGGGCGTTTGCGGCAATGCTATACCTTGGCTATTAAATGAGATAATTATTCTTTAGGAGCAAAATATGGATATAGATAAAATTAAAAATGAAATCCAAGTAATAAATTCTGATATCATTGAAAATTTCAATAAACATAATCCATCCGAAATATTAAAACATATAATAGAAAGCGATGAACTAATTTATATTGAACACATTCAGATAACAAAAGGATGGAACACACTAAGGGATGGATTCATGAAGTGGCATGTAGATTATGCAGACCTTTCCATTGAACCATTTTTCAAACACATCAATATCTTAACGGATGATGTTGTAGTCTTGATAAATGCTGGCCATATTATTAAATCAAATGAAATAATCCAGAAAATGACTTGGACTGCTGTACTAAAAAAAATAAATGATCAATGGAAAATAGTTAATTCTCATGAAACCGTGATGGGAATTGAGCAATAAGCTGCACTGTCGCTAACAGAGTTTACAAGGTTCACCTTTGGCTCTCCCAAATTGTCTTGCTGCGCAAGCCAGCTTCTTGTAAACTTAAAACGTTAGCTGTAATATTTTCTTGACACATGTATAAACATTGTATATACTGATAATATGGAAACGAAAATACAGAAATGGGGTAATAGTTTAGGCATCAGAATCCCAATGAATATTATTAATGATCTTTCACTTAAAAATGGTTCAACTGTTGATATAACGGAAAACACAGATGCAATAATTATTCGACCAAAAAAGAACCATGACCTAAATGAATTACTCGAAAAAATCTCAAATGAAAATATTCACTCGGAAATTGATTTTGGTAATGCGGAAGGAAATGAAATTTGGTAGATAAAAACTATATTCCGGAAAAAGGGGATCTTGTTTGGATTAATTTCACTCCCCAATCCGGGCATGAACAAGCAGGAAAAAGACCGGCAATAATTATATCACCAAAACTATATAACCAGAGAACAAGTTTATGTATTGCCTGTCCAGTAACAAGTAAGATAAAAGGATATCCTTTTGAAGTTATAGTAAATGGAAATAATATTACCGGAGTTGTATTAGTAGATCAGATTAAAAGTCTGGATTGGAAAGCAAAAGGTGTATCATTTATAGAGAAAATAAAGACTGCTTGTTATAAAGAATTGGAAGAAAAATTACAGTTACTGCTATTTTCGTAGAAGAAAATACTACAGGTTCAACAAGAAATATGCACTGCGCCCTTCGGGCTTGGCCTAGGGCAAATGCGGCGTTGCCGCACTTAGCATATTTCTGAAACGTTATAGGAAATACACGTCATAGATAGTCTCAAAGGAAGAATCTAATGAAATACACAGGAAAGCCTTTACAATATTCATTAGAAGAACATGTAAATATTTCAAACTTCATATCTTCAGTGTATAAATCCACCAAACAGCTTGATGATTTTCCTTTGGCTCGTTTCGAGATCTGGATTTATGAGCACTATAATGAGAATTTGAACTTTTTTGCTGATAATTGTCATATCTGGAGGGATGAGAGCGGAGAAATCGCAGGTATATTTATTTCCGAGGATGGAGAGAATGGGTTTCATTTAATCAGCCATCCACATAATGCCGAAATATTTGAAATCATGATTTCATTTCTATTTGATTTCTGGGCAAAAGACAAAAAAGAACTTTGGACAGAACTTTCTGCATTTAAAATTAAAGAACATGAAATTTATGGTCAATATGGAATTGTTAAAACCGAATCCTATGCCCTTACTCGATATTATGACTTGGAAAATTTCTGGTTGATTTCAGAAATACCAAAAGATTATTATGTTGAGAGTGCGGACGTGAATCTTAACCCGGCAAAGCATGTCGAACTTATAAAGACCGCATTTGGTAAAGATTTTTATTCTGAAAAACTGTATGAAAAACTCAGGAATTCTCCCAACTATCAAGCCGATCTTGATATTACTGTTTATTCAAAAACCGGTAAAGCTGTTTCTACCTGCACAGGATGGGTAGATCCATTAAATGAAATAGCTGAAATTGAAACAGTCTGTACTCATTCTGATTATAGGCAAAAAGGACTTGCCCGAATTGCCATGATAAGATGTCTGCAAAAGCTAAAGGAAAAAGGGTTTACAAAGGCTTATATCTCATCATTAAATGAAATTACTCATAATTTCTATGATTCATTTGAATACAAAAATAGACAAAAGAGTTATGAGTACTGTTGGAAAAAGAGTGAAGAGTGACTTAATGATTGGTCCGTTATTGATATTTTCATCAACAAATGACGTTTACTTCCTATAACAAAGTATACACTGCTCCGGTCGCTGGCGCTCCCTCCGGCCCAAATTGCATTTTGTCATTTATTTTGCAATAATGCAAATAAACGACAATCGGCTTCGCAGACCATGCAACTTCGTGTAAACTCAAAACGTTTGACGTCATTTTCTTTTCAAACATTTAATTGAATAATTTCTAATATTGACAATGTACGTACATGTTTGTAAAATATGTTCTATGCGTTTCGAATGGGATAATGATAAAAATCAGGCCAACAAAAAGAAACATCATGTTTCATTCGAAGAAGC
>JAFGOZ010000051.1 GCA_016926235.1 Bacteroidales bacterium
GCCGACGGCTTCTTCTCGAAGCGTCTTGAGCTGGGCAACCGCGGGACAGCCACCGACCAGACCATGAACACCATCCAGAACATCCTTTTGCAGGCCCTGGAGAATTTTGAGGGTATACTTATTGCCACCACGAACCTCAGCGGCAACCTCGACGGAGCCTTTGAACGGCGCTTTTCATTCAGGATAGAATTCCCGAAGCCTGATGTAAAGTCGAGACAGAGCATCTGGAAGAGCAAGCTTCCTGACCTGTCGGACGAAGAGGCCGGTAAGCTTGCTGAGAAGTTCGAGCTGTCCGGCGGCGACATCGACGTTCAGGTGCGTCAGGCGCTTCTCCAGAAGGTTCTGAGGAAGAAGGTGAAGCTTTACGATATCGTTGAGGAGAACTGCAGGAAGGATCATGGATTCGGAAAAAAGAGAAGAATGGGATTCTGAATTAGGACCAGGCATATATTCTATAAATAATCTTTTTATCCAATCAAATTTCTTAATGCAACTGATTGATTAAAATTCTCCTTATTATTTATGATTATTGATTCTTAGACTATGAGTAGATTAGCATTCTAAATCATAAACTCTCATTACTATTATGAAAACAATAATCGTTGAACTGAACGGAGCTTTTACTTTTTCATCTGAATCAAGATAGAGGTTAGCAAGTACGTGTAGGCTGTATCAGATCGATGGACCTTATTACGTTTATTCTGCTGAAGAACTGTCATTAATGCTGGAGAAACATAAGAATGACAAGTTTTTACTTTTTTCCAATTTTCCACCTGACAGTTCTTATAAACAGAGTCCAAAAAAAAGTGTAAAGATAGGGGATCAGATTTTTGAATCGTGGAATGCGGATTCTTATACGAAAAGTACACTGCTTTTTCAAGAATGGATAAATAAGTTTTCAATGGCGGGTATTAACATTGTAACCGGCGCCCCAAACGAAAAGTTAGGTGACATAGAGATAAAGTCACTGACACATAACGTTGATATTAGCGTTACTAGAAAATATGAATGGATCCACCCTTCACTTGATTTTGAAAATATGTATCTTCTTTTTATTTTAGAAAAAATCAAGGAGGTTGTTCCTAGGAGTCCGTTTATATGAGATAAGAATTATCCCTGCCTTTTATACTCAAAGAGACATTCTGGATATATAACTAGTGTATGTAAATACTGTCTTGCTAAGGCAATGGATTCATGAAGATCCAACAATATATGCATGAAGATAGTTACTATTTGATTTTTTAAATTGAATGCTTTAAGCCTAAGTGATAAAGTATATTCGGAAATCCTTAAAGCAGTTTTCAAAAGTACGCAGATTTTCACGACCAGACAGCGAAGCTAGCCCCATTGGATTTTAAAATTGGCGCTGTATAACGATTTACTGATTCATCATACTACAGAGCCTGAACCAATCATGTTTAAATTATTTGCTTAGCATTAAGCTTTGTTGATCTACCTGATTTTTGGATTATATAATCTGGAAATAAAAGAATTTTTATATATTTCATTAATTATTATGTATGCAATTCTTTATCTTAGAAGTTTACAATCTTACTGAAGATGATCGCAAAAGTAATAGTCGCTAAATGTACGGACTCAAAACAAAGTATTAGCATCCGTGCTCAAAAAGAAGGCAATGATTGGATTTTTACATGGACATTTAAGCTGACCGAAAAAAATGCCGGTATAGAAGGTTACGACAAAGATACTATTTCAGGAAGAATTCTCTTTGATAAAAGCTATCCAGGTTGTCCCTACTGCGGTGCAAATGGATTTGCGCAATGCGGACATTGCCAGAAGATTATGTGTTCTGTCGGGAATGAAAGAGAAATTACCTGTCCTCATTGCGGACATCGTTCACATATGGAAATAACAGATACTTTTGATAATATTTCAGGAGATATGTTTTAAGGATTTTTTATAATTTTCATCAATAAAAAAGTAGTGATATGGCAGAACTGAATCCAGGAGACTTAATCGACCTCCAGTCAGGGGAGCACATAAAGGTAGTCAAAGAATTAGGACGAGGCGGCCAGGGCATAGTTTATTTAATAGAGTTCCGTGGCAATAAATATGCATTAAAATGGTATAGCCGCCAACTTCCTGAATCATTTTACAAAAATCTGAAATACAACGTCGAACAGGGAGCGCCCAATGATGAAAATCAATTATCCTTAAAATCATTTCTCTGGCCTTTAATGCTTACGAAACAACAATATGACAGTTTTGGCTATGTCATGCTGCTTCGCCCGGATGAATTCAAAGATTTTGGAGATTTCATCCTGGCCAAAACGAGGTTTGCCAGTTTATCCGCAATGATCACTGCAGCGTTGAAAATTTGCCAGGGATTTCACTTTCTGCATTTAAACGGATATAGTTATCAGGATTTGAATGATGGGAATTTCTTTATTAATCCACAGACAGGAGATTTGTTAATCTGTGATAATGACAATGTTACTGCGCAAGGGCAAAATACCGGAATATTGGGTAAGGCGCGTTACATGGCACCGGAAATTGTAATGGGAGGTATGCCAAATAAGTACAGTGACAGGTTCTCATTAGCCGTAATTCTATTCCTGTTATTCTATCAGAATCATCCCTTGGAAGGGAAGAGGGTTCTCAGCTCACCATGTATGACTGAGGATTTGGATAGGAAACATTATGGGAGCGATGCATTATTTATTTTCGATAAAGACAATAATCAAAACGAGCCTGTCAGGGGAGTACATAATAACGTTATAATACGCTGGCCCTTATTTACACAAACTTTACGGGAAATCTTTTCTGAATCTTTCAGCCAACGACAGATTAAGAATCCTGCTGAAAGAATTCTGGAATCAAAATGGATAGAAACTGTTATCAAATTACGTAATTGTCTTGTTATTTGTGAAAGTTGTAAAAAAGAAACTTTCATTGATCTGGAGAAGGCTTCAGATTGTGTTAATTGCGGTAAGCCCCTAGGATTGAAATTCAGGATTGCATCAAGTAAACATGGGATCATTGCACTCTCGCTTGGGAAGCAGGTTTATTTTGGCGCATCAGAACAGCCTGCTGCCCATGTATTAATAAATAACAAGGATCCTCAAACATGGTTATTACAAAATAAATCTTCAAATACCTGGATCGTCGAGACCACTATTGGTACAACAAGAACAGTTTCTCCAAACGAGTTTATGCCAACCAAACCAGGTCTGAAAGTAACATTCTCCCAGGATCATAAAGGAGAAATTATTTGATTATGTTTTCTATTTTTATACTTAAATAACAGTAATTATGAGTGATATATTAAATTCGGTGCCTATTCCCAGAAGATCAATGATTTTGTGTTTCATTATTGATACATCTGGCAGTATGGCAGGTACTAAGATTGGTGCTTTAAATGATGCGATATCACAGGTAATTCCGATGCTTGATGATATCTCAAAAAGCAATGCAGACGCAGACATTAAAATTGCAGCTCTTCAGTTTTCAAGCGGTTGCGAATGGATTTATAGCGAACCCAAACCGGCATCAGACTTTAAGTGGGTAGACAGAGAAGCCGGAGGTCTAACCGATTTGGGCACAGCTTATCTTGAACTGAATAATAAACTTTCTAGAGAATCATTCTTAAAATCGGCTACTGGATATTTTGCACCAGTTTTGCTTCTTCTTTCAGATGGCGAACCCACTGATAACTGGCAAGCCGGTCTGGAAAAACTGAAAACGAACAAATGGTACCAGAATGCCATAAAAATAGCAATAGCAGTTGGTGATGATGCAAATAAAGAAATACTGAAAGAGTTTACAAAGAATTCAGAAGCGGTCATTACCGTCCATACAGTTGAAGCTCTTAAAAAATTAATCCGCACTGTGTCTGTAACTGCCTCAACTATTGGAAGTAAAAGCTCTACAGCTGGTGATAAAAATAAGCAAATAATTGCCCAGGAAGTAATAACTGAAGTGGTTAAAGAAACGGATGGTGCAGAATCAGAATCTGCGCCCGACCCCGGTCATTATGACACTGAAGGATGGTAATTACAAGACCGGTAATTGTGGATACTATAAAGAGTTTTCATACTGTTACTATAGGCGAGAGCCATAGGGTAAAGAACATTCCGTGCCAGGATGCTGCAAATCATTTTGAGTATCCTGAAAAAGGGATTTTTATTGGAGCAGTCAGTGATGGGCACGGAGGGGAAAATTATTTCCGGAGCGACAGGGGCTCTAAGATGGCAGTTGACATTTCAATTAAATCAATTGAGCAATTTGTAACGTGTTGTGATAAAAACTTATTCAATGTTGGTTTTATACAAAGACATACTCGTGCCAGTGAGATTAAGAAAGGTCTTTATCAAAAGCATAGCAATGAAGATATTGCCTTGAATCGTTTATTTTCATCCATAATTGCACAGTGGAATGATTCAGTCAAGGAAGACTGGTTTAAAAATACACCAGCCAAGGAAGAGTTGGATAAACTTAATATCCTCCAGGAATTAAAACAATCTTATCTTCAAGGAAATAGTATTGAAGAAGCATACGGATGTACGATTATTGCCTTTGCACGTACTGCTGATTTTTGGTTCGTATTTCAGCTGGGGGATGGTAAATGCATTGCTTTTAATAATACCGATTACTGGGAGCCTGTTCCTTGGGATGAACAATGCAATGGAAATATTACTACATCTATCTGTGAAATAAATGCAATAGATAATTTCAGATATAGCTATGGTAATGAGCGGTTTCCTGCAGCATTGTTTATAGGCTCAGATGGAATGGATGGTGCGTATGGTGATTATGATGAACTTTCTGTAACGCTTTTGGCAAAGTTGTATTTGCGATTGTTAAGAAAGTTTGCTGAGGACGATTTTGATGAGACAATTAAATACATCCGGGAGGATTTGTTGCCTAAATTGAGTATCCAGGGTGTTGCCCGTGACGATTTGTCGATTGCCGGCTGGGTAGATATGGAGAAATTAAAAAAAATGCTCCCCCTCTTTTTGAGGAATGAACTTGAAGAATCTCTTAAAACGGAAACAGAGAAAAAGGATCGCCTGGAAGTGTTGATTGCCCGCAAACAGCAGGAGTTACAAAAAATTAACCAGGAAATCTTAACTGTAAAGAATCATTGGTTAACAAAAACGAAGGAATGTGAAGCAATTAATGCTAAGATTCTTGATATTCAAAATGAATATGTGCAAGTATTAAAAGAAATTGATAAAATTGCAAAAGAGATAGGAGATCTTCGGGATTAGTATTCCGAAGAGGCGGTAAAATTAATCCCGGTTTTTCTTCAGAGGAAAAGTTAGATAATGTTAATTATTTAATAGAAAAATAAGATTCTAAAAATTAACCGATAAAGAAGTGATATATTCGTCACCTACATGTCTGCCCTGAAAGATTTTTTTAAATCCTGAGATTATGAAATGCACTAAATGTCAGGCTGAATGGACTCCTCCGAGAGACCATACAGTTACAGTTTGCCCTTTTTGCAGCGAGCCGTTTCTTGATCTCAAGAATATTGATAAAAATACTGAGCTTTATGAAATACTTGCAATGATCGTCAAACAGCAAGGGACATCAATTATAGGTGAGAGAGTTTTAAAGGGAATGTTAAGTGACTACTTGCCAAACTTGGAAAAGAAGTACCACAACGTGCTTAGCAAGACATTTGACGATAGAATCGGTCAACAACTTCTTGATCTGGCTAATGAAGAAGAGTCAGTAAGAAAAATAAAGACAAGCAACCTGAAAGAATCATTTAAGACTAATAATGGCTTTGACAGTTCGGCTGACTATGTCATAGACAGTTTCCTATACGCACTGAGATGGATTGATGAGGTTGTAAAACCACATCAGCAGCAAAGCATTGATACTCTTGTTCTGCTGAATAAGCAGATCGAAATTGCATTCATCGATGGAGTGCTTAATAAAGAGGAAGCCATTTCTATTTTTGAATCAGCTAGGGCCATGGGCATTTCTGATGACCTTGTGTCTGATATCATTGAAAAGAAAATATCGGAATTGGATCTTTCTCCTGATACTCCTATTGAAAGAGACACCCGAAACAGAAAGAACAAAATAGTAAGCAGGAATTGGATCGTACAATCAAAGATCGAACAGCAAAAGAACTCAATATCCAATGAAACCAAACATACAAGTCATTCAGATGAAATTGAATTGAAAAAAATTGTCAAGAAAAAATTTCTCGATGATTATGGGATGCAAAAGTTTGTAAATGAAATACAATTAACCCCAAAGGAATTCATGATAAATGTTAAAGATCTGGAAGTTAAGAATATTGCTGAAGTAAAATACCCCAATGATTATCAGTTACAAAAGTACGTATATGAAACCCAATTAACCGCCAAGGAATTCATGATAAATGCTAAAGATATGGAAGTTAAGAATATTGCTGAAGTAAAATACCCCAATGATTATCAGTTGCAAAAGTACGTCTATGAAACCCAATTAACCGCAAAGGCACTAATGATAAATGCTAAAGATCTGGAAGTTAAGAATATTGCTGAAAAAAAATACCCCAATGATTATCAGTTGCAAAAGTACGTATATGAAACCCAATTAACTGCAAAGGAATTCATGATAAATGCTAAAGATCTGGAAATTAAGAATATTGCTGGAAAAAAATACCCCAATGATTATCAGTTGCAAAAGTACGTATATGAAACCCAATTAACTAAAGGTATATGAATAAGCTCAAGATTATTTTTGCATCAGAAAATAGCAATTACATTGCCTTTTAAAGGTTGTCTATTACTCATGTTTTATATAAATATCGCGGACGTACAACTTGCAAGTTCAAGGATTTTAAGTAAATGAATTTGTAGTTGAATTTTGCCACTCAACCGGCTTGTGGCTCGCATTTGGACTCAAAGGCAGGTTAATAGAAGTATAATAGTAATGCGAATTAAGAGTTAAAAATTAGGAATATGTAAGCAGCCGCGATTCTTCCAAAAATGTGAACAATTAAGCCTTTGGAAGAACGCACCTTAGACGCTCTTTGAATGTCTGTTTTGTCTATAAGCCAATTGAATAAAGCCTCAATAGGTTGTCGGATTTTTGATACTGCAGTTGAATAAAGGTCATTAGCTGCTTTATTTATTTGAGCAATTGTTTGCGGTTGACCCTTAACAGCTTTGATTGGGATCAACATTCTTGAGTTATATGTTTCTTCCATTCTTTTGAAAAATTCTTCATCGTTATAGATTTTATCACCATAGAATGTTCGGTCATAAAAACTGCTCCAGTACTGTCTTTGAACATTGAGATCGTTTTCAGAAGCAACAGTAACTAC
>JAFGOZ010000463.1 GCA_016926235.1 Bacteroidales bacterium
CATACATACCATCACAAACGTACATTTGCAAATTGGCTATATCAAACAGGTCTAATTAACTTTTCTTCAATAGCACGTTGGACATACTCACCGGAATTGATAAGCTCCCGTAATTCACGTGTGTCAATACCTGTTTTATTGAAGTTGTAATACATACAGGAAATCGACAATAAATCATAAGGCAATGTCTTTGCTTTTATAGACTGCACAATCTTGTAGTAGAGGCTGATTATCATCAAACCTGAAAGTGAATCGAAACACTGCTTAATCCAGTCTAATTCTTGAAGGTTCGATAGAATTTTGTCCTCCTCTTTTATTGTAAACCTACCATCATTTAAGGCAACCATTGTCCACTCAAACATATCACATGGTCTAACATATTCTCCTCTTGTTTCCATATCATAATTAAATTAGAAATAATTTCATTGTTACGTATTATTTAGAATGGTGCTTTGTGCAATGGAATAGGCTCACCATATTCCAATTCAAACGCCTCTATCAAATGTGAATATGATGGATTAAGCTCACTGAAAAAATCCCCAACCTGGATCAATTGTTGTGGTGTAATGCTAGAAGTCCCGTTTAATTCCACATACTCCGCAAGTTCTTCTATAGAATTGATGAATTCAGTTTTTTCTTGTACCGATTTCGCCTTTAGGGATTGCTGCGTGAACTGATCTGAAGAATCGATATTGTCCCCAAGGGTAACATCCACAGGCCCATTTGTGTAAGTTTCGAGGTCATTACTCGGTAAGTCCCCAAAAATATTGATGCCATGTTCCTTACACCGGGCAAAGAAGATTGACAGATCGATGTTATAATCATGCCTCAGAACGTTATCAAACTGTTGGTCAGTTTCTCTTGGATCATAATCTGGATGGAATTGTGAAATTGCGTGAAAATATTTTCTTGCGTCATTTTCACCAAAGCTGTTTATAACAGCGGCAGCCACCATCCACCAATCTTGATAAATGCCGGTAATGTCTGTTTGCTTTTCAATAATTTGCTCAATAGTTGCTTCCACTTTTTGTCGGTCACCCTTTGCATTCTTGGTGGGATGGTATGAATGATAAACCGCCTTGGAGGATTCCACAAGCCGTGTCAGTATATCAGCATTTTCTTTGAAACATGCTTTTTCATCGAAGGAATAAAACCTTAACCTTACGACGTCACTGCACGACGGATCTATCACAATGCCATTCGCCAGAAATCCCTCCTCAATAGCTTTAAAGTGTTGCCTATGTTTATCTGGATGTTGAATCCTGACAAGTCCCCATACACCCTTGCCGGAGGCGCTTAATGCACAGTATGCAACCTCAGGGATTCTTGCCAACCAATCCCTGCATTCCTCCCAATTTTTTATCCCGGGATTTTCTTTGTTATCAATATCAAATTGGATAAATCCACTATGTGAAATAATGCTTCTTTCATTGCGAACTGAACATGTGCAGGAAGGAGTTGCCGCAGGCAGTGATAGCTTAATCATTTTTCGATCATACTCATCCGTAGTGGATCTCAGCAATTCTATTTTCTCCCGGTGTTTATGTGAGGCAAGGAAGCTACGCAATGAAACCTCAACCGGATGAGCTGATCTCACATTCTCAAAGTATGATATGGATACATCAAATATGCTCATTGTCCCACACTGTCTTTTAACGCTCCCGTAACACCTGACACTGTTACGTTACGAATCCCGTAAAACACTATACAACAAATAGATGGCATAAAATAAGCGTAACACCCTGTTGCGTTTCGTAACATCTTGTTACGGTCATTTTTATTTATATTATTAATATTTATCATTTTACAAAGATCGTAACGTAA
The DNA here is from genome assembly GCA_016926235.1 of Bacteroidales bacterium. Next base: position 1,825 of record JAFGOZ010000463.1, read on the forward strand.
CACCCGGGGATGTTACGAATCCGTTACACCTTTATTTTTGTCGAGTACCCTCTTTACCTTCATTTTATTTGTGTCGAGTCTGTCGGCTATTTGTTTCAAACTTAAATCTGGATTCTCTTTATGGAGATAAATGATGGACATCTCTAAGTTGGCAACTTCATCTTTTGACCTTTCCCGGAGATGATCTCTTTCTGGTGCGTACCCAACATGGACCAATTGAAGAAAAGCGCCTATTTTTTCAATGCGCATCACTTTCACATTATCCGCATCATATTTATACTCAGTATTCCTGGCCTTGATCTGTTTAATATACCTGAGGGAACTGTCCTGCTGGCTTTCTCCTATGCCAATGGCAGAGTCAGCGAAGTTGACGATCATTTTACTACCTTGAATATCGTTACGGGTGAGCGGCTTTGTTAAATCTCTCTTTGGAGTATGGGCAACAACAAGGATTGAAAGCCCCATATCATTCTGTAATCTCTTAATCCTTCTCATTAGTGGTATTGCATACATAGCCTTCTCCGTCTGATCAGCCAGGTATGAGATATTGTCGATAACCAGGACTTTTGCATTTTCGCTTTCCATAATATTTCTCAAGTTATTAAAGATGAGGTCATCCATTTTCACATCATCAGGAATATCGGGAAGTGGGTCTAACTCACACCTCAGGAAATTCGCTTTAAACTCATTGTATTTATCTTCATCGCTGTACCGTAGATAAAACTGCATATCTGACAACTCAAAATCAGCATAGACTACTTTCTGTTTTTGGGATATTTCGTCTGCAATTTGCACAGCCAGTATGCTCTTTCCCAGGTTTGTATCTCCAAAAAGTATACATAACTCACCATCGAAAAATAGGTTGTCGTACAGGGACGCTGGTTTTGGTTTGGTCTTAGAATCAATAAGCCAGTTGCTGGCGGGCCTTATAATAAATGGACCAACCCTGATTGACTCGCAAGGTGGAGTTGCTGCATTAAGCGGAACCGGCTCCTTTGTAAAATCGAACTGTCCGTTAGAACCAGGCTTCTTAAAAGTTGATTCTTTTTGTTTATTTCCATCAGAATCAGTATCTTTACGCTGTCTATCAAGTAAAGAATTTTCGGGGGGCTGCGATGAATCAGTCATTGTGACCCCCTTTCTTTTTTAGGTATGATCCCGCCTCTACTTCAATCTCGGAATTGGTTTTCTTCCGCCCAACGCGGATATATTCCATTAGATCTTCGCGGGAAAAATAAAGGCGTTTGCTGCGTTTCATTACAGGAAGCTCACCGCGGGATACCTTACTGTAAACGGTTGGCACTGTTAGGTGTAGAAATTGTGCGGCGTCCTTAACGGTTAATAAATCGTTGTTTAATGACTTTGCCGATTGCTTGGAATCTATTTTCCATAATTCCAGCTTCTTAATAACTTCATCTGCTACATCTGAAATGAAATCATCTATGTTCCGGGTACTAAAGATTAAATTATTCATCTCTACGATATTAAATCGTAAAGGTCGTAATGATATACCCTGGGTTTTTTACAGGTATCTACCTAACTTATTACCTATTGATATTCAACGTGGTAGAATTTTAGCCAGGTTTTTTAATTTGGAAATTTCTTGAGATGATTTATGACTTTTGCGTTGTTTCCTGATATTTCGATTATTACTTTTTTGTAACCTTTCCCAAAGCTCTGAGCTATTAAAGGTTTATTAGTCATGTCAATACCAATGAAAGCGCGGTAGAATCCTTGACCATTTGTATTAGGGTACCGCTCTGTTGCAAATGCCTCGATCGCCTTTCTTGAATATTTGTCATCATTATTGCGCTCGAAGTTGTTCTCAATACCCATTTCAATCAATATCCAGTGATAAAGGGCATAGTATTTAGCTGGAATTTTCTTTTGATCTTTATTATCATCATCAAGTAGTGAGTGATCCTCAGACATATGCTCTTGTTCAATCAGTTCTAGAATTCTTTTTTCATCAACATTTTTAATATTAATCTGAAAACCAGTTTCTCGGTTGCATTTTTGAGTCAAGTAGTTGAATGCATAACAATATGAATCATCACAGTCGGCGGCCTTTAAAAGCCAAGTAGCAAATATCTGTCCGCAGATTACGGATTCCCGATCAAATTCTTTTATTTTTTCCTTGATTAAATCTTTAGACCGACCTCGTCTATGTCTTATTGGTGAAAGCTCTTTGATAGCATCTTTCAATTTTGTGACTATAAAATCTCCGTCACAACCGGGATTATCATTCTCAGTGTTATGGATGATTTCATCTTGCATTAATTCAATGTATTTAAGCGGGGATAATTTTCTGTTCATGCCTGCAATAATGTTATGGAATCAAAAATCCATTATTCTTTTAGCAAACTCCTTCTTTTCCTCATCATCAAATCCGGCAAAATAATTCTGTGTGGTTATTAGGTTACCGTGCCCGAGACTTTCCTGAATAAACTCCATTGTGGCACCATTACGGACCGCATTAGTGGCAAATGAATGTCTGGCCCAGTATGTTGAAATACCACCGGGAAGATCATTGGCTTTACATAGAGTCTTAATATGCTGGTTGATGAATCGTGTGAAGTTCTTGATCTGCAACTGTTGCTGTTGAGGTGAGGAACCTGCCTTGACAATATCAAATACAAGATTGTCTGGCTCCTTATTGCCATTGCCATACTTGTCTATGATCCCTTGAGCAAACTCATTGAGAAAAGCAGTAACAGGCCTTAACTTACTCTTGCTGGTATTACGGATCTTAGCCCTGTAAAACGTGATCTTACTGTTTTCAATATCCTTGTACCTCAGCAAAGCAATGTCCTTCATGTTCATCCCGTTACAGGCATACGAAAAGAACCAGAAATCCCGTGCTTTCATCTGTTCCGGAGTGGACCACTCAGCATGAAACAGCTTGCTCAACTGGTCCCTTGTGAGGGCCTTTTTCACGTTTTTGGTTGCTGGTACCTGGTACTTTCTTTTACCAAATGGGTAGAAATCATTCTCGATCTCTTTTTCCTCGATTGCCCTATTAAAGAGAGTCCGTAGTACCCGCAGGTACATACTGACTGTGGTAAGGCTTCGGCCTTTAACGGAGGTCATGTAGGTTTCGTAATCATTCAACCATGCGGGGGTAATATCGTAAAAGGTTAAGGTGGAATATTTCTTATTGGACTTAATGACAAAATCAATAACAGATTTCTGGCTCAGATCGTAGGTGCTAGCTGTACCAATCTGATTTCTATTAAGCAGTTCCTGAATGACAAGTCCGTATTGATACTGCACCCGGATTCCATCACCTGGTTTACGGTACAGCTTCCTCTCAAATGCCTCAAACGTGAAGGGAATGAGTTTCTCAGCCACCTTGTCTGCTTTCACTTCAAGGGCCTTCAATTCCTTTCTCGTTCCCTTGTGTTCGGTACGGGGCTTATCAGTCAGCCAAATGGATTGAAACTCCTTTTCTGTGAACTCAAATTTCGTGGTGTAAAGTTTCTGCTTACGTGGGGAAGGTGTGAAAACCCGCAACCTTACTGGATATTTGCCGTTGGATTTCATCCTTCGGGTGTCCAGCCAGATCGAAATTGAATATTCCTGTTTCATGGAAGGTTATGTTTCTATATGCAAATTCCTGCTTATGCATATGATTTGCATACAAAATTACAAAATAAATCCATAGCAAACAATAAATAGATTGTGATAAAATCATTGAAATTACTATATTTACAAAGGGATTGAATAGAAAACGGATAATTAACAGATAGGCTATATTTGTGCCTTACAAGCAGGAGGTCACTGGTTCGAATCCAGTAGTTCCCACAAGAACACCGGAGGCCCGTTCACGAAGTGGACGGG
>JAFGOZ010000464.1 GCA_016926235.1 Bacteroidales bacterium
ATGTAGTGTCACAAACTTAACAATGGGGACTTATGTGCCTGATTGTAAGTTTTCTGAAAAAATCAACTGTCAAACTCGGGAGATTTATAAGGAAATAATGATAGTTTATTTGTCCGATGGCAAAATATGTAATACTATCCTAAGATTATTTGTTACTATATGATTCTTGTTTGTTAGATTTTGTTTCGAATTCAAGTTCCTCTATTGCATCTCTATATGAAATGAATTTTAAATGGAGATCTTGGACATATTTTACAAACCATACGTAATAGTCCTTTTGCATTGGATATGTTTTTTCATTGAATAGGTTGTCATGAAATAAAAAAGTAAAATATTCTATACCTATTTTACTGGCTTTATTTATCAGGTTAATAGTCTGTTTTTTAGCTGACTCAAATCCTTGATTCAAAATATAACCATCCATAATATATAGAGGAAATTCCCACATATTACTAATCTTGTAAGGTTTCTTAAGATCAGAAGCACTTTTACTAAATTCAGTGGTATCAAAAAGGTAACCAATCTTATCCATTTTCATAAAGGTTGAATTATTGTATCTGACATAATGCATCCTGATTCCGAATGAGTCAAGATCCGAGATTGCTTGAAATCTATTAAATTCATCCGACATTTTATCTATATCATCATATTCAACACCATGCACGCCGGCATCAAATCCATTTTCCAGAACATATTTTATCCATGGTGCAACGGCGCTAATTTTATATGACATTCCAAGAATGTTACTCATCCCGAAAAGAAAGATAGAGGGAATATTATTTTCTTTATCAAAATCAACAATCTCAGGAATTCGATTAAGTCTTTTATCAAAAATTGACATCAAACGATAGTTAAATACAAAAAAGCTAATTTTCCCCTTTATCATTTCAATAGCGCTTCTAATCCATAATTTAGGGAATATTAAATCTCTTAGAATATGATCAGAAGGATACAAATGGTCAACATCATGTGAGATGATTATCTTCATAAGCTTCTTTTAAGTTCCTACTTCTTGTAGAATCTAACAATAGCATCACATATGTATTCTATATCATCATTAGTAAGAGAAGTATTCATCGGTATCATCAAACACTTCCTGAACATTGCTTCCGTATAAGATAATTTTTTCCCTTTAAAACCCAAGTTGGTGAGCGAATGCACAGGTTGGCCGTTCCACTGAATTAAAGTTCCAATTCCATTTTCGGTCAAATATTCTTTTAATTCATCTCTCCTTTCAGCTTCGATCTCATAATTTTGAAAAACATCAAAATAATCTGAATCATCCTCAGGTGCGGGTGGCAGTATAAGTTCTTCCATATGACCTAATCTTTTTTGATACTTGCTTGCAATTTCCCTTCGTCTTTTTATCTCCTCATTATAATATCCAAGTTTAAAATTTAGGATAGCTGCCTGTAAGTTATCCAATCGTGAATTAAATCCCCATCTAACAAACAGGCCATCACTATTTCTGCCGTGGTCTCTCATAAGCATAATCTGCTCATACATCTCTTTTTCATTAGTCACAAATGCTCCTCCATCACCGAAACATCCAAGGTTCTTTGCAGGATAAAAACTAATTGTAGCGCCCCTATCAAAAGTACCAATTCCTTCTCCCTTGTATTTTGCACCTAATCCCTGAGCAGCATCTTCTATAATAAGCAAGTTATTTTCCTTAGCTATCGCCAGAAGGGTATCCATTTCGCAACATCTACCATTTAACTGTGTTGGAAGAATGGCTTTGGTCCTTGGTGTGATAGAACGCTTAACTGACTCCGGATCAATCACATGATCTGATCTACAGTCAGCAGGAACCGGAATGGCACCGACAAATTGAATGGCTCCTGCTGTGGCAATATAGGTGTGCGAAGCAAAAATAACCTCATCTCCTATGCCTATGCCTGCTGCCATTAATGCAAGCCATAGTGCGTCGGTTCCATTCGCTACACCAATGGCGTATTCTGTCCCTGCAAATCTTGCTAAATTTTCTTCAAACTCTAAAAGGTCCTTTTGTAAAATATAAGCTCCCCTTGAGCCTACATCCTTAAAAATATTTAAAAAATCATCTTCTCTTGATTTAAATAAATACGGGTAATTAAAAAAAGGAACGGTTCTCATATGAATATTATTTAAATTGTTATGTTTTTGTACATTACATAATATTAGTGGGCATATTTTTTACTCTCCTATTTATTACAATATTATCTGATCCCGGGGGTGGAGTTGGTATGAGTTTATTCCTTCTTGATGACACATTAATTAAATCTTCATCAGCTTTCGCCTTTTCTAATATTTTTGAAAGAATAAAAAGTGCTTTTTCTCTTGAAACAATTGCTATGATTGTTATATAAATCAATTTAATATCTAAGGACATGCTGTGGTTATTGATATAAAATATACCTAATCTACTCTTCCAGGGCCTAATTAACTGATTATAGGCTATATCAGGATCTGCATAGTCTTTTAAAATATCGCCTTCATCGGAAAATACGATGGACGAAAAATCTGTAATACCAGGTTTTAGCGATAATAGCTTTCTCTCTTCTTCTGTATACAAATCAGTTTCACGTTTCACATTTGGTCTTGGACCAACTATACTCATATCACCAATTAATACATTAATAATTTGAGAGATTTCATCTAACTTATATTTCCTTATGAACTTTCCAACTTTAGTAATTCTGGTATCATTTGAAGATGTAGAATCAACTCCACTTTTTTCAGCATTTATTACCATCGATCTAAGCTTTACCATATTAAATACTCTTCCTCCCCTTCCTACTCTTGGAGCAATATAAAAAGGAGAATGCCAGTCCTGTAACCAGATGATAATTATTATCGGAACCAGGATAGGCGTAAGGGCAATCAATCCTAACAGGGATAAAATAAAATCAAATAATCTTTTCATTTATATTGATAGAAATTACCAACTCAATTCTTAACAATGTTTTTAACTGCATCAATAATAATTTCATTTGAGATATAATATTCTGCTTCCAAAACACTACTAGCTGGGGCAGGAGCATCAGGTAAATTAATTCTTACAACAGGAGCTTTTAAAGATCCGAAAATAAGTTCATTAACTGTAGCTGATATTTCTGAGTTAATACTACTGGTTTTCCATGACCCGTCTACAAGGACAAGACGGCCGGTTTTTCTTACAGATTCAGTGATTAGGTCAATGTCCAGGGGTTTGATTGATCTAAGATCCAAGAACTCAACACTAATTCCATCATCTAGTAAAATCTCAATTGTTTTACTGGCTTCATTTGCTAAAAACGAAGATGCCACTAAAGTAACATCATTCCCTTCAGTCCTAATAATTCCCTTTCCAATAGGCAATTCATATAACTCCTCAGGTACATAGTCTTCTTTACCATAGAGCCATCGATCATCAATAAAAACTACAGGATTTGGATCATTAATAGCAGCTACTAATAGTCCTTTTACATCATAAGAATTGGAAGGAGCAATAATTTTAAGACCTGGCACATGAGAAAACAATGAATGAAATGCCTGGGAATGTTGAGCAGCCTGTTCCCCGCCTCTGTTAATAACTAGCCAGAATACCACCGGTACAGAAGCTCTTCCTCCACTCATGTAGGACCAGTTTGCTGCTTGATTTATTACAGGATCAAAAGCATAGAGAAAAAAATCCATACGTGGGTGCATTATTATTGCTTTCATTCCGGTCAAAGAAGCCCCAACTGCTGCACCAGTCATGGCATTCTCTGAAATAGGTGTATCTATTACGCGATCTTCTCCGTATAGCTTTATTAAATCTTTACAAGTGTTTCCAACATACCATGGACTTTTTACACCTTGGCCTAAAATAAAAACCGAGTCATCAGTTTCCATTGTCTGCTTCAATGCTTCATTGATAGCAAGACTGTAAGATAATTTTCTATTATTTGTAGACATGATTCAATAGTTCATTTTTTTCAGGATAATTAGAGTTTAAAGCAAAGAACATTGCGTCGCCGACCTCCTTTTTTACAGTAAGTTGAATTTCCAGAATTTCATCTTCTGAACATAGATTTTTACTATTGATATATCCTATCAAATTCTCAATAGGATCGTATTTTAACCATTTCTCAACTTCTTCTATTGGCCTTATATCAGTATGAGAACCTTGAATATTATCATCAGGTCCAACATGACCTCTGAATCTATAAGTTAGGAATTCAAGAAAAACAGGTCCCTTGCTAGTTCTGCAGATTTCCGCAGCTTTCACTCCTGCTTCATATACATCCAATACATTGTTCCCGTCTACTCTAAACGATTCCATACCAAAAGGCAAGGCAATCTCATGAATTTTTTCATTTGCGCGGATTTCTTGAATAGGCAAATGTGTTGAGTACAAGTTATTTTCGCATGCGAAAATGATTGGAAGCTTCTTTAAAGCAGCAAAATTTAAAGATTCATACAAGACTCCCTCTCCAGTAGCACCGTCACCAAAGAATGATACAGTTACTCTTTTCTCTTTTCTTATCTTAGATGCAAGTGCTGCACCTAACGCCAAAGATATAGTGCCAGCTACGATAGGGACAATACCCATAATCCCATTCTCGGGATCAATAAGATGCATTGATCCACCACGGCCTCGTGCACATCCAGTTTCTTTCCCATATATTTCAGCAATCATTTTACCC
>JAFGOZ010000465.1 GCA_016926235.1 Bacteroidales bacterium
AAAATTTATAAAATATTATAATATTCATAATTTACTGTAATAATTCCGATAAAACATGATTTTTAGCCTTATTACATTGGATTTTTCAAAAAATAAGGTTAACCAGAGAAAATTATATTTATTCTAACTGATTGAATAGCGTTTAGTTTTATACTTGGCCCTTGAAAACATGAGACATATAATAGGGTATTAATGATAATCAATTACGTGTAAAGGAGTATCAAAAGTTGACAAGATCATTTAATGAGCCTGTTTAAACCGGCTGTCGATGGGTAGGTCTAAGCGGATATGTCAACGAGATTATGTTAGATTGAATTAAAATTAATGTTGTCTGAGCAGATCGTTTTTCCACCAGGTTTGACGATAATCTTCAAAGAACGAAAAGGATGCACGAGGGTTTTCCTGCGACCATGATAGCCAGTTGTTGAGAACTTTGCTGTATTGCGTTTCTGTTTCCTGAATTTTTTCAACTTGTGTGAAAACTTCTTTAGGTAATACAGGCAAATTACCTTTTGTAATATACTTTTATGTGAAGGTAAGTACAAAATTGATAAATATGAGGAAAATACTATGATTATTAACTTGTCTAATAGAAGGAGATTAGTTTTTGTCTTTCTCATAACAGTGGTGTTATCATTTTCAACTGATATATACGCAGCAAAATCTGAGCCGGACAATGCGGCTCTTTTGTACTATCAGGCGTTGCTTGTTGGACCTGATTTTGATTATATGTTAATCGACAATGCATTAAGGGAAGCCGAACCTAATGAGGCTGTAAGAAAATATATTCAATCCTGTGATGAAAAGATCAATCTTGCTGAATCAGCCGCGAAAATCTCTCAATGTGATTGGGGAGTTCTAAATACTCAACGAGTTTATATGCTTGGTGATTTGAATCGCCTTAGTCGTCTTATTAGTGTAAAGGCAATTATACTTGCTTTAGATGGAAAATATAAAGAGGCTCTTGAGAAGTGCATCGCTATACAAAGGATAGCAAATCATGTTAACAATTATAACACATCTCCAGCCCATAGTATTTCAATTGATATCATCAGTCTATCATTTATGCGTATACAACGTATTTTAGGTTTAATGCCTCCTGATGAAGAAATTCTAACGTGGCTGCAGGCACAACTAAGTATGCAGAATAAAGAAATATCATTTTTAGAAGTGATAAAAGATCATCTCAACCCTGCTAATGAACTCATTGAGATAGATCCTGAACCAATTGAGATATGGAAGTTGCAAGTTGCTATATTCTTAGGTTTGCCGTATGACGAAAAGCAGGCGACAGGTATAAACCCGGCTATTATAGAAGATTTAGAAGATTTTCACGAGATGAAAAAAATGGAAGACCTGTCGGATGAGGAACTTAAAAATGCTATGCAAGAAAGAGTAGGGGGACGCATAGACGATGAAGATATTAAAGAATTCAGAGATATGTTTGACTATACTGACGAAACAAAAAAAGAAGTACAGGAACTATTAACTAAACCAGAAGAAGAAATTATTGAACAAGCTCGGCGGTCTTGTGATAGATTTTTATATTCATTCATTCGGATAATTGAAAATGAAATACCTTATCAACAAAGAGTAAGTAAGCTGGAAGAAATCACGAACCAGACATTTAATAATATTTATGATCCTCTGGATATATTGGACAATATATTTCTTCCTTCTCTTTCTGGATTCTTATCTGAATATGAGTATTGGATTCGTTATAAAGCTTATTTAAATATTATGAAATCGGCTCTTGAAATATATCTTGTGAAAGCCCAAACAGGTGAACTGCCCAAAAAACTGCCTGAATATCTTCCGAAAGATCCCTTATGCGACCAGAATTTCATATATGAAATTACAAGTGAAGGATTTGCTTTAAAATCCTCAGTCGATATGAATACTAAAAACAATATACATTTAGAATTCAAGGTCGCGAATAAATAACAGGGACAATATAACTGTATTAAAAATACACACAGACATGTAATTTTCTCACTGAATTTTAAGTTAATATAATTTTACAACTTCCAAAAGTAGGGCGGCTAAAAGGTCGATATTAAAAGGTGTAGAATGTTAATCCTTTTATGGTGAGATTTAATACATGTTTACAAAATTAAACAAAAATAAATTACAATTAAAACCTAATTTATACGTAGTTGATTGGTATCCAAGTAATCGAAGCTGCCTGCATAAAGGTTCCCGTAAATTCAAAACCCAGCAGATGCCGCCTTTAATGGTTCGCAAAGCTGAATGGCGCAGATAAAAATCTCATACCTGCATTTTTTACAATACTTCCGATAAATTATTAACTCAAACGGACCAATTAGTCTTCTGTTATATTGAACGAAGCGAAATGTCTGGCCTGTCGTAAATAAAGAGATTTTCCTATTCTCCGTAGTACTCAGGAGACGAAGAATGAACAGTTCGTTCAGAATGGCAACATAGTTTTTGAATGAATATTTAGTTGCTTTTTGAAGGATTGAAGATTTTTACAGTGTTTTTGCCGGCCTTTTTAGCTTCGTAAAGAGCCTGGTCTGATCGGCTTGTAATATCTTCGGGAGTTGAGCCGCCGTTGTACTCAGCAAGGCCTACACTTATGGACAAAGGAATATTCTCTTTTTTCCAGGTAACAGCAGAGCTTGATACCATTTCTACCATACGTTGAGCTACTACTTTAGCTCCGATAAGAGTAGTATTAATAAGTATTACTGCAAACTCATCGCCGCCATATCTTGCTGCCGTATCAATCTGACGAATACATTCTTTAATTCTTCTGCCTATTTCGCGTATGACTTTGTCACCAGCTCTGTGACCATGTTCATCGTTTATCTTTTTGAGATTGTCAATGTCAACCATAATGAGAATAATTTTTCCGCCATATCTTCGTGAACGCCAAAGCTCTTTTTCAAGAGTATCATAAAATGTTTTATGGTTTACAAGACCTGTCAGGCCGTCTGTTGTTGCCTGTCGCTGTACTTTCTCAAAAAGCTTGATATTTCCAATAGAAGCGCCAACTAATTGACTGAATAATTCTATTAATGCAATCTGTTCGGAATTAAATTGCTCACTATTTATCAAATCTGCTAAATTTAATACACCTACAACTCTCTCATGGCAGACAAGTGGAACAATAGCACAGTTTTTTGTCTTGTAGTTTTGAGCGAAAGCACGCTGTGATCTTCTTATAAAAGGTTTCCTGTGAGTATCAATGTCCCCAACAAAAATAAGTTCCTTGCTTTTCACAGCCATAACCATTGGAGAGGGCGGTGTTTGGTTTATAGAAACAATTTTATTTATAAGGAATGGATGATTGTGCTTGTGTAAATGAAGCATATTGCTCTGTTCATCAAGAATATAAAGTGATGCAAAGTTTACTCCAACAATCTCAGGGATATTTTTAATGCAGATATCGGCAATCTGGTCGATATCGAGACAATTTATCTGTCTTGCAAGTGGAGTAACCTTTTCAAGCAGTGAAATATGATTTTCATTGTCATTTATATTATTCTTAGAATTTGTATCAGATTGATCCATAGTATTAGAAAACTGCAGCTTCCTTTTTTTTCAGATTATTATATTCATAAAGTATCTTTCACTTTGTATCGGGTATTTTCAGATGACTAATTTTGAAAAAAACTTTTATTATCTTGAACAGAAGTAAATCTTGATTGGAAAGATAATTTCACCATCATTACAGGACCTTTGTTTTTAATAGTTATATGGTTTTTTAGAAGTCCTATAATTGTTAGAGACATTCATATCTTTTTGGAATGAGCTTTTTTAGGTTTTCGTCAATACGTTTTTAGGCTACGGAAAGATTTATAAGATTTTTTTAAGATATTTCCCAAATTCTTTAAAAAAACTTTTTTTTTCTTAAAAATGAGTTGACGATTTTAGAAATATCATTTACATTTTACAAAACGTAAAATATATTTATGTGGCTATGATGATGAAAAAAGAAACATTAGAAATACCTGCAAAGTTATACCGGATAGGTGAACTGGTTTCTTATACACCTTTCTCCCGTCAGACCATTCACAATTATACGATAATGGGTTTGATCCGGGAAGCAAAGTGGACCAAAGGAGGGCATAGGTTATATGATGAATCAGTCTTTGGAAGACTCTCGGAGATTCTTCAGCTTAGAGAGACTAAAACATTGGCAGAAATAAGGGAATTTTTTTCCGAAAACAAAAGGCAAAGCTAATTTATTATATGAATTTAACATCATTGATAAATGATAATATTACTGAGATACTCACTTTACTGATTGAGTTTACTCAGGCTCGCCAAAAACTACTGATTCAGAATATAAAGAAAAGCCATAGTCCGGGATTTGTCCCGAAAGAATTGGATGTAAATGAATTTTCAAACCTTCTTAACTTTGCTATTGATGAGCATATTCGAACAAACAGACTTGTTTTGTATGATACAGAGAATATAAAATTCGGTCCTGATGGGGATTTCAATTTTACATCCATAGAAGATAAAGGCAGTAAAGTACTTATTGAAGATAATATCGATGAATATTTTGAACTGCAAATCAAAAAACTCTGGGAAAATTCATTAAACCAGAAAATTGCAGTTGAACTGCTGAAACAAAAACAAAAAACATTTACAGCAAATTATTAAAAAGTGCTTGTAAATCGATTTGAGCATTATGATTCATTAAAATACATAGTTGTCGGCTTAGCATTAGATAATTGATAAGCTTTTTGAAATGATATAGTCCGGATTCTCTTTCATAGAGTACCATTATTCAGGGAGGAATATTGTGAAAACGGAACAGAAACTCAACATTGAGCAGATATGGGAACAGTTTTTCCAGACACGCGATGAGAAATCCCGAAATTTATTAATGGAAAACTATAGAGGTCTTGTCAAATATTGTGCAGAACGAGTGCATAGTAAATTGCCTGATAAAGTCGAACTGGATGACTTGATAAGTGCAGGTACTTTTGGATTAATGGATGCTATAGATGCATTTGATAGAACGCGTGGAGTAAAATTTGAAACTTATTGTTCGCCGCGTATAAGGGGTTCTATTCTTGACGAGCTAAGGAGCATGGACTGGGTTCCTCGTCTTGTACGTTCAAGAGCACATCAGTTGTCTCGGGCAACACATACACTTGAAACGCACTTAGGCAGAAAACCAACCGAAAATGAGCTTGCCGAAGAGCTGGAGTTGGAGATGCCTGAATTTCTCAGGTTACAGAAAGATGCAAATGCAACAAGCTTGGTTTCGCTTACTACAAATTATAATGACGATGATGGTGATAAAGATGTTCGCGAGATTGATATTATTAAAGATGATCGCAGTTCAAATCCTGTGGTCGAAGCTCAAAAGAGAGATCTCAAAGGTTTACTAACTAAAGGACTTACACGAGCTGAAAGACTCATTATAGTACTATACTATTACGAAGAGATGACTATGAAAGAAATCGGTGCTACATTGGATTTATCTGAATCGCGGGTTTCACAAATGCACTCATCGATTATTGCTCGATTGAAAGCGCAGATGAATACCAGGAAAAAGGAATTTGCTGTCGAATAATATTTCAAACTAATTCTTTATAGGACTAACAATTATTTATCATTATTAAAATGCTTTAGTAAACATTCAAAGTACTAATTTATAATTTCAAAAAGGCCTGTACTGAATCAATCAGTACAGGCCTTTTATCGTTTATCAATCTTCAGTACTATCGTTTATACATATTATCAAACGATAACACTGCAATAATTAATCATACTTCTTATGGATTCGGATTAGCTAAGTA
>JAFGOZ010000466.1 GCA_016926235.1 Bacteroidales bacterium
CGTGGTAAGCACGCCCACGTAGGGACCGGCAGGAACATGCCGGGTACTCTATATAATACACTCAATTACGCGACATCGTGTCGCGGACAACGGCTGCGATAAGGAGTTGGCGGGTTGATGGCACTGATGGTCGATAAAGAATGAATACCATTGATATTGCTGGGTTGCAACCGGCAAGAAAAACTAGCCAATCCCCTTAATTGCATTGTTATTTGCGTTTTGTATTGTTGTATTCTCTTGTTTTTATAAAATTGTTACTTGGATCTACAAAATAATAGCCTTGTGGGCTACTTGATAAATTTGAGTATGGTCTTTCATCATCTATGTTTAATTCATTTTTCTTAATTTCTATGAATACCCATTCATCGAAAACCCGAGTTATAAAATGATGAAATTGCTCGTCTGAACCTTGATACAATAAACCTTCCCAGGCATAGCGTTCATTTTCAATATGCTTTGAATACCACTCTTCGACTTCAGGAACTGTCCATTTTGTTTTACGAAGCATCAATGGACCTGCACATGATGATAAGAGAGTATACAGAATTATTAAAGATATAATTTTCATATTGGTGCCAGCCCAATAACGTTTTGCTCACCAGCCCCGCCGCGATGCTGCGCCAAAAACAAAATGGACCCTCCGGGGTCTGGTGTAGCTGATGGTTAAAAGCCGATTTTGATCGCTATTTCGGCAACTGCTTTATATTAGTTAACTGGCTATAATTATTAAGTAATATTGATTTTAATTTTTAATTTCGGCTAAAATGCCAACGATAGCATTTTGGCCGATTTTATATAAATTCTTCTTGGATTTTATTTTGATACTGCTATTTATCGCATGCCCTAAATGGTTAACTACCTTTTATTACACATGATTTTAATTTTATTTTTTCTAATTATCGGATTTGCCAACATGAGCATTTCCGATAGGGTAAATAGGGATTGTTCCAATCTAAGGTTTAATTCCCTTTTAGCTTTTAACGGTAAGCTTACAGGATTGTGCGGAGCAAGGCGGAGCACAATTCCTAGTAAAGCGCGATGTTATCTTCTTTCTATCTCTACAATTTCTAAATCTTCAAAAATAATGACCAGAATTGGGACATCATCATAAATTGTAAGTTTAATCAATTTTTCTACGTTCCACGTACCATCAGTACTCCAATCATAGTTTAGTGCCTCTATATCTTTTGATATCTTTTCAGAATCGTTTGTAATTGTAGCTTCACAAAGAGAAGCGCCTCCACCTAAACCCTGAAAATAAGCTACTTTCTTAAATACTAATTTATACAATCTTTCTTGCCAGTTTTCATATTCCAAAATAGCGTCACAGCCGTCATAACTGAAATATTTAGGATGGCCGTCATGAAAAGAAAAAGATGATAGTTCTTCAAATGGATTGTTATTCATAGTCTATTTTCTTCAGATAACGCGCTGCTCAGGGGCAGCGTGGTTTTTATGCTGTCACCTGAAGCAGATTGTTATGGAAATTATGTTTAATTTCTCAAAAAAAAGTATACAAATCTATTGTTAATTTTCAAGAATTCAACGGAATCAAAACCGCACAATGACGGCCGGAGTGTTCGTTCGATGACTATCGGCCTCATTTATTTTTGCTTGTTGGAGATAATTCCTTCAGGGATAAATGTAAAAGCCCTGCCTTCAGATACTTTAGTGCACACCAGCTTGTATTGGTGTACGGCATCAAAAATATGATTTTGTTTATTTTGCCATGTAGCTCTCACCTGAACTTTTAGGCCTAATTCACCTGATTCACACACATTGTCGAGATTCAATGAACCTATAATTCCATAGGTTTTTTGTGAATTATTAAGTGGATATGTTTCTCCAGGTTTAAGCTTTTCAATTCTCATAGATGGAGAGGTCATATATATTTTATCTTTTTCTATCCCAATAACATCACCTTTATTTATTCTATCATTCTCAGCCTTCCGCCATTCAAGTACCCATGTATCACCGTATTTGAGATCAATTCCAATGTTTTTAGCTTCAAAACCACTATAGTTTGAAATACTAAAAAAAGTCGTAACTTGGTTATTTGCTGAGCTTTGCATAATTCCAATAGGAGATACATCTATCAAAGGTTGATTATTACCGATAAATAATTTTTCTGCTCGTTTATTGGTTTTACCTGCATAATAGAAGCTTCCTGCGGTAATGCAGACAAGTATAATATTAGCAATACCAACAATAACGGTTATATTTTTGAGAACTTCATTAAAACCATACTTTGAAATATAGGCTCCAAAAAGTATTAAAAAAACACCGATGATGATTATGATTATTCCAATAAGCGACATCACAAATTCTCCTTTATTTTCAGAAAAAATGTTTCGCATAACGATAAACCTCTTAATTATAAATGACACTTTCTAGTTCATGAGTATAAAGAATCATTGCCATGTTCTGTATTTTAAACTGATTGAACTATGCAATCTACATTGTTCAATGTTAAGCCGCCGGGTAGGTCAGGGGTGTTACCACCCCTTTCCTCCCTCAGAACCGTACGTGATAGTTTCCCATCATACGGCTCAAGCCTCCCAA
>JAFGOZ010000052.1 GCA_016926235.1 Bacteroidales bacterium
GTTTCATCAAGTGTAACTGCAAAATTTGAAGATGCTTTCCATTTATATTGGCCAGGAATTACTTTTTGGGCAATTTGAAAATGCCCCTGTCCACCGGCACTACCGCCTAAACCATCCTCCAAATTATTGGAATTCATATCAAAATACAGTTCGATTATATCTTTTTCCCATGATTGACCATAAGAGCCTTCTGTATAATTAATATCATCAATCATACTAACTGCAATGTATAAGCCATCTTCATTCCAAACTGCTTTCCAAAAACCAGAAAAGTCATCATCACTATCAAAGGTTTCCTCACCAAAATTTCTTTCAATTTTATTTGGCTCTGCATTTAACCAGGCTTCATCATTTAAACTTCCATCAACACTAACATTTGACAATGTGTAACTAATAATTGAAGTGGATCTTACAAATTCTCCACTGGATTGTGCGTTACCTTGAACAGTTACACCTATTAGTGCTACAATCATTAAAAGATTTAATAAATATTTCTTCATAATTTCTAAGATTAGTTTTAATTATATTTTCATTAAGAAAGGTTTCTTTCTATTTGATAAAGTAAACGCCATTCAACTATAATCCTGCATATTAAATGATATAATATTACAAATTAGAACGGTATCGATACCGGCATCGTTACCGGTAACGTTACCACACCTTATTAATAAAATTGGGGTTGATTAAAAACCAACCCCAACTGAGAATTCTAACTAAACTATGCAAAACATTAATTGTATATTTCGCTGATTATTCTTTAATGATTCGAAAATTCCGTATCGAATTTCCACTTTTTAAATTGAGGATATAAATTCCCTTATTTAAATCAGACACATCTATTGAATGCTTTTCAGTACCTGAAAGTTGAACAGATTTCACAATACTTCCAGACATTGTGCAGAAGCTTACTATGGCATCCGATAGTTGACTACCTGCACTAACCATTACTTCATTTCTCACCCTTGTTGGAAATACCATTGTTTGGTCATTTAATTCTTTAGCAGACGTTTCTATTGGACCTTCAACCATCCAGCTAATCATAGCATCAAAGATTTGCCATGCATCTGAAGTTAGAACTGTTGCAGTATTGTCGTGTAAAAAGATAAAACCTCTTGCTGCAGGGCTAATGAAATCTGTGGCCATTTCAACGCCTTCGGGGAATACAAATGCTGCACACAGTGCAGAATCTAAATAATTAGCCATAGTAGTTCCCCAAGTAGGATTATTTTCTGCTAAAGCGACAATATCATCCTTTTCATAAGATAGAATTTTAATTGCATTAGGATTGGGATTTGATAACGTACCACAATGACCGGCATGGCCATCTATTTCATTCATTAAGGCTTGTATCTCCGATGGTTTTCCAGCTGTAAGGCCCTGGCTAACTACATTTTGATCCTGGTTAACATTTAGGTACTCATAGCTATTCACTAATTCTTCTCCATCGGTTTTAAAAGGGAAATTTTCGTAATAAATATTTCCATTCTCATTCATGTTTGTCATGCTTAATTTACCTGCATGCAAAGCAAACGACTCCCAAGTAATTAAAGGAATTTCAAGTTCTGCATAAGGAGAAGCATCACCCGAACTGATTGTTGATGAAATCAACATGATGTCGAAACCGGCTGCTTCCTCTGCAGTGGCAATATCAGGTGTTACCGTGGTTAACGTATTGCCATTATTTTCCAAGTGTTGGGCAACTGCCAAATCACCAGGCATATCGAGACTGCCAACTAAAAAGTAAATGTTGTATCCTGCATAAGACTGATATGAAAAACTTATGCAAAAAATTGCCAACACAATTGCCAAAAAAGTAGATTTTTTCTTCATAACTTCAATTTTATTAATTTGCTAAAATATTTATAACTTGCGATGTTTCAGACTGATAAAACAACCTCCCATTATCACCAGCTTTTGATGCAACGAGTGTAATTGTATATGTTCCAGGCTCTTTATAAGCATACTTCATTTGTTGTGTTATTGTGATATCAAATCCTGTATTCTCAATTATATTTCCCCTTTTATCAACCATCAGGGTATCGTTACGAAGTTCATAAACGTGAGTGGTATCACCTGTCCATATACTTAGAAAATCCGAATTTGAGGAGCAACTGATTAAATCAATTTGTTCTCCAACAATAGCTTTACTTGGTGCCTCAAGGCATGCTACAGGTTTTTCTATTTCTTTAGAACAAGAAAATAGAATAAGTCCCAATAAACCAGCCAATATTGTTTTTCTCATAACAAATAAATTTTAAAGATTAATAGCCGTAATTTTGAACTAATAACGGATCCAGATCTATAGCTTCTTGTGGTATTGGGAGCAAATACTGGTAGGTTTGGATTTGAATATCCCGATCCTTTTCAATCCATTCTCGCAATAAACCAGATCTTTTTGCATCGAAATACCGGTTGATTTCATAAGCAAATTCGAATTTACGCTCTTCATATATCTTTAGACGCAATTCATCCTGACTAGCTGATTGAATCGATTCCAAACCAGCCCTTTTGCGAATAACATTTAGTGGTTCAAGAGCTTCATTAGTACGCCCCAATTCATTAAGTGCTTCAGCTTTAATTAGAAAAGCATCGGCGTAACGTAATATTTTATAATTAACCGGACTCGACTCTCTTTCGTCAGTGTATCCCCAAACCCATTTTATACACATGTAGCCTGCTGAATTCATACTTTTGCCATACAATCCCTGGTTACCATCCCAAACAAAATAGCCTTCATCATTGGGCAGGTCTTGCCCCCATTGACGTAGCCAGAGCGTATCACCAGGAGCAAGAAGAGTTGCGGTTTTCCTTATATCACCCTGTTCATAACTATCAATAAATCCTTGTTTGGGGAAATTTGAGGTGTAACCATTATGAACAACACCACCATAGCCGTTTACCGTTGCTGGAATATCAAAATCATTAATATTTGATCCCTCCTGATTTAAGTTGCCAGCATTCCATCTTCCTGGCCAGTATGAAACATACTGTATTTCGAATAACGATTCTCCGTTTGCCAAATCACCATCGTTTTCACACCAGAATGCAGCCTGATAACCACTTTTAATTTTCTCTTTATTTTTGGCTTCCGAAGGGATTGCACTTAGCAATCGACCACTGCCCAAATCATCATCAACCCATAAATTGTATTGATTCATATCAATTACACTTTGGGCATATTCCAA
>JAFGOZ010000467.1 GCA_016926235.1 Bacteroidales bacterium
ATGGTATTTTTGTAAACCCTCTGGAGTGGTGGGATGCCCAATGGATAAAGAACAATATTACCCGAAAACTTGATCTCATAAAAAAAGCTGAATGACCGATAATTTCATAACCGGGATGCTCTTTGATAATTTAATTGAATAAATTTATTGAATTTTAAAAGAGCATCCCGATTCAATTCAAAATAGCATTTTGGATCAAAAAACCTCATCAAAGTATCTAACCCAATCCTTATAAGCTTATATGTAATGCATTCACAGATACAACTCAATCGATATTTTGAAGTACGACCCCTATTTTCCGCACTAGATTGATGTTTTCTATTTTATTACATTTTTCTACAGATATAATCAAATTCGCCTTTCAATCTAATTTTCTCTTGACAAAATGCGCCTGCCTTTCATATTCTATTCGCGATTCGCGAATAGCGAATAAATAAGGAGTAAATTATGATTTTAAAACCACAGGATGTAGTTATCCTTCTCAAACTGGCAGCCATTGGGATAACACCAAGATCGTTTACGTCTTTATCAGTGGATTTGTTCATGAGTCCTTCTGAAGTTCATGCTGGTACCGTTCGAGCTATTGCGGCTAATTTAGCTATAAAATCTAATAATCAGGTAACTCCTGTTATAAGAAATTTGGAAGAATTTCTTATTCATGGCATTAGATTTGTTTATGTTCCGGAACGTGGTGAAATCACACGTGGAATACCGACCCTACATGCCGGCCCTCCATTGTCTGACATTATGGTGCAGTCCAATGAGCCACCACCAGTGTGGCCTGATCCTGAGGGGAATACTAGAGGTCAGGCTTTTTCTCCTTTATACAAATCAGTGCCAAAGGCAGCTAAACAGGATCGCAAATTGTACGAGTTTCTTGTATTGACAGATGCTATTCGAGGGGGAAGTATTCGAGAACGAGAAATTGCTATTAGAGAGATATCAAAAAGATTAAAAAGTTATGCAAGTGAAAAATCCTAATATAGAAATTCTAGAAGCTGCTGTCGACAGGGTGTTAACAATTAAGGAAGAAATTGTTTTTGTAGGTGGTTGCGCTACAGGCTTATTAGTAACTGATCCGGCAGCATCGCCTGTGGGCCTTACGAGTGATGTGGACGTAATTGTTGAAGTAACCACATTAGCCGAATACTATTTACTGTCTGAAAAACTTCGCAAATTGGGATTCACTGAGGATACAAGCGAAGATGCACCTCTTTGTAGGTGGAAAGCCTCAGATGTTATATTGGATGTAATGCCTACAGAACCGAAAATACTCGGTTTTGGTAATCGTTGGTTTAAACCTGCATATAATGCCTCTGAATGGACAACTCTTCCATCTGGAAACAAAATCAGGTTATTACCTGCCACTTACTTTCTAGCTACAAAACTTGAAGCTTTTAACTCCAGGGGAGAAAACGATTATTTGACTAGCCGTGACATGGAAGATGTCATAAGTGTATTGGATGGTCGTTCGGAGGTTATTGATGAAGTGAATGACGCTGCCAAAGAGCTAAAAGAATACCTGGCTTCACGATTTTCTGAGTTGCTCTACGATCGAAATTTCCTTGAAGCGCTGCCAGGCTTTTTGCGACCTGATGCTGCCAGCCAGGCGAGACATGATTTGGTTATCGCCCGTATGAAGAAAATTGCCAGACATCATTAACCATCAAAGATACAGGGACACAATTTAATATTTCATTAAAACTATTATCAATTAAATTATAAAACAGCGTGATAGAGGGTTTGCCCTGCGAAGCAGCATTTAAGGGGGAGCATTTATTAATTTATCTTTTCCGTTGTGCACAAGTCACGATAGCCAATTACGTCCTCTAGTCCACTTCAACCTTTAAGCTATAGTCGAACTCTATGCCTATTGATTTTATTATTTCAGCATTTGTTTTGGGAATAGTTGTCGCAATTCCTCCAGGGTCAGTAACAATAATAGCATGCCAGCGCGCACTGCAATTTGGTTATAGAAACAGTTTATACTTCACATTCGGGTCCTGCCTTTCTGATATTTTTTACCTGGCCCTTGTATATTTCGGTGTGGCGAATTTTATTGCATCAAACAATATCTATAAAATTATTTTGTGGCTTGTCAGCGGGGCGATTCTATTTTTTATAGGCGGGTCTTCAATATACTCCATAATTAATAAGAAACACTATTCGAAGACAATAAATAATTATCAGCAAAACAGGCTTGCGACATTTATCTCAGGAATTGTTGTAACATTGTCAAATCCAATGACTATTGTTGGCTGGATCGTCGTTGCCGGAAATTTTTACCTTATATGGAATGAAAAATATCCGGGAATGCAGAATCATGGAATTCTCACCATACTAATTATTATGCTGGGTGTTCTGACATATTTTTTACCGTTAACATACATCGTAAGCCGCCTGGGCCGGATGCTGAAAGAAAAGATCATTATCACGCTTATTCTTATCGGGAATATTTTTCTTATAGTGTTTGGCGGTATGGCATTCTTCTATGCTATTAAGTCAATATTCATTCATTAATCTGCTTTCCATTGATATAGAGAAAGAAGTGAAAAACCTGGACCGTGTCCAATGTAAAGGGCAGACGCCGTTGCTTTCCAGTAGTGATGGATCATGGGCAGGGGCTGGCATCACTTTACGGGCATCTCAGCAGCTTTAGTGTTGCTCAAGGCTCTGTTGTTAAAAAAGGGGATGTCATTGCGTACTCAGGCCGGACAGGTCTTGCAAACGGTGATCACCTGCATTTCAGTATTCTTGTACATGGTATTTTTGTAAACCCTCTGGAGTGG
>JAFGOZ010000468.1 GCA_016926235.1 Bacteroidales bacterium
ATTGAAATATTTAATATTATGGGAATTAAAGTTTTAACAACAAAAAATAAAGAAATCGACATTTCAGGGTTAGTAAGCGGTAGCTATATTATTCAAATATTAACGGATAAGAAAATAATGGGAAAAAAATTTATAAAAAATTAAATATTAATTCCTCATATACTATTTAGCTAGGCACATTTATATATTGTTTGTAACTAAAAAAGCTGCTTTGAAAAAAGCAGCTAATTTTTGTAATCCCAGCTGGAATCCCTGCCTGCTTCGCAAAGCCAGGCAGGAAACCAGCAATTTTTAACTTAAATCTATAAAAACCTATTCACTATATCCGGGATTTTGTTCAATATCTCCGGTTACATTTCTTTCAATTTCGCTAAATGGAATTGGATATAAGCCATTATGATCAGCAACATTGTAACCCATTGGATTGTACATACGCGTTCTTTCAACAAATTTATTCATACGGGCTAATGTAACATAGCGATAATCTTCGAAATATAACTCCCGCAATTGTTCATCCATTAAATAATCCAGATCGATTTCGGATAAATCTGCAGGAGTGGCATTTGCCCTTGTTCTTAAGGCATTAATGTCATTCCTTGCGAGGTCCAATTGGTTGTCTTTAATATATGCTTCAGCCCTGAGCAGGTAAGTTCCTGCCAAACGATATAAATATTCGTCTTTGAGCGAGCAGTTTGCTATCATCTGATCGGAAGCATTACCAACATATCCAAGCAGTTTATTTCCTAAGGAATCTGTTTGGATCGAACCATCGTCATTTGTTGTATAAACAGCTTCCGGAAAATCACGGAGACGGCTAAATTTCATAACAAAAGGATAAAAGTTACGAAGTTCCCATTGTGCATCCAGATGTCCGTCAGCAACTAACCATTCCCCATAACCTGCTGCTTCCGGATTAGTAATTTTAAAATCACGCACAATTAAATTAGGTGCATTTCTGTTATCATTGGTCCCATCAGCGCCCCAAATAGTAGTTAAGAAATGATCTGTAGGATGTGCACACCCAATTCCGCGGCCTCCCATGTTTTCCGGAAAATCAATAAACCCGGCTACCGGTGATTCTCCGGGTATTTTATTCTCAACAGTTAAACCGCCGTAATAAGGTAATAAATATCTGGGCCCCTGGTGAGAAACAGTTGATCCGGAATTTTCGTAATCAAATTGTAAAACCAATATAGACTCAGTATTTCCTGAACTTCTGTTTTGGTTTTCATTTTGGAATAAATCATAATATGGGCTTCCGGTTTCAGAGGCGCTAGTACCAAATCTTGTGGTCATCAATTGCATACCGGGGTGATTAATGACAGCACTTGAAACCTCAATAGCTTTGGTATAATCCTCCAAAGAAATATATACCTCCGTCAGCAGGTGTTGTGCAGCCTGCTTACTAACTTGTCCATCTTCCACATTATCGATATCGGGTAATAATGTTATTGCTCTTTCAAGGTCTATACGGCATTGATCATAAACTTCCTGACGTGTTGCCCTGACATAATCGGTTCTGGCATAAGGAGAGGGTTCTAAAGTAAGGGGAATACCGCCATAAATATTTGCCAAAAAATTATACCAGTAAGCCCTGAAAAACAATGCTTCTCCTTCAATTTGAGATTTGTCGGCATCTGCCAGACTACTTGATCCAATACGCTGGATTATAAAATTGGCATTGCCAATTGCCAGATAGCCCCTGTTCCAGTATGTGCTTACAACATAAGATGTTGGCACAAGCCAGGTTTCGGCATTGTTAAATTTTAGGTCGGGATAATCGGTGCCGCTATAAGAAAGATCTGCATAAAACAGGAACAAATTATGGTCACCTATTTCCCAATATGCCCTTCGTAAATTGTCATATTCAAAATTAAGCGCCTGCCTGTATTGAGGTACTGTATTTAATGAATTATCAACAGCATAAAAATCCAAGGGTTCTTCTTTTAACCACTCTTTTTCGTCACAAGACCAAACGCTAATTAAAAGCGTTAGTAATATAATAATTCTGATATTTTTCATACTTAAATATTTATAAATTAATTATGTATAATGCATCCATTTCAATTTCCTTATATATGTATAATGTAAATTTCATGGAAGCTACATTAGTGTATAATTTAGAATTCAAAATTCATTCCGACTGAATAACTCTTCATCGTAGGGTATCCGTTATATTCATTAGTTTTATCAGTCGATTTTTTGAGATTATAGGTCAAACCCTGGTTTGCTTCCGGATCCCAGCCATCCCATTTTGTAATAGTAAACAGGTTTGTGCCAGTTATATATATTACTGCCTTACCGATTTTTACTTTACTCAACAGCTTTGATGAAAAACTATAACTAAGTGATAGTTCCTGTAAACGGATAAAACTGCGCGAGACATAGGGAGAAAATCCGGCCCCGGCAACATTGTTGTACGAACCAAGCTGACGATATTTGGCATCAGGATTTTCAGGAGTCCAATAATCAAACTCAAACCAACTCCAGTTCTGTAAATGATCAGGAATAAGCAAATCAGCGGCAGGTTGGCCTAAATAGTGATCCTTTCCACCCTGTATTGCATTTATAAATATACTCAATTCAAAACCTTTATAACTGATATTATTTTGGATTGAAAAGCGGAACAATGGATCGCGGTTACCAAGGATTACTCTGTCCGAATCGGCAGAAAATTGTCCATCATTATTAATATCCTCAATTTTATATACACCGTAAGTAAACCCTGTTGGAATGATACCTGCCCTGTAATCTTCAACCTGCCACATCCCAATTATTTTATAATCGTAAACAGGATTAAGTGGTTCTCCTATAAAAATGGGATATGGGCTGGCGGAAAGAAGATCGTCTTCCTTTCCATCATTGTCAACATCGAGACCAATTACCGTAATAACCTTATTTTTGTTTATAGAGAAATTACCGGTTATTGACCATTCGAAAT
>JAFGOZ010000469.1 GCA_016926235.1 Bacteroidales bacterium
AAGTAATTGTTTATCATTACATTAAGATATAAAACAAGCTTAACCTTGCCAAAGAAAATATTAAGTTATTTAGTTGATATCCAATTATTTATCAACAGTTGGATTGTTAATATGCATCCCCAAATTTGACGAAGAACCAAATTGCCCGGCTTTTGTACTTTTAACTTTTGCAAGATCCTTTTTATTTGTTAGATAGCAATATTTCGCGAATGTATCAACAGTATCAAAAAATTCGCTCCTCTCAGCTAACCATTGAAAAATCTTCTTCTAAATCTCTTGCAAGGTTTCTATTTACTGGAAGGTTTTCATATTCTTTAACTATTTGCTGGCCAATTCTCCGGAATGCATCAGGAAGTCCTTCTTTAATTTTTTCCCCATTACTATCTTATAATGACCTTACGAGGGGAAGATCCTCTGCACTTGCTCCAGCTCCTATGAGATATGTGACTTTTGACATAAACAGATGGTTATAAAATCATTATTATTAATTTGACTTAACTCTAGTTTCTATCAAGAATAGACCATATTTATTCCAAACACAAAGATTTTGATTTTTAGCTCTAGGATTATATAAATTTGATATTAAATATTTGAACGGTTGAGAATCTTGCTAAAATAGTAATATAGTTAGATAAGTCAAGGAATCGAATCCGGGAACTTATTATGATTAATCCTATTCTTGGGGAATTCACCATGACAAGTTAAAAAAAATCATTTTCAATAATCCTTAAATAAGATCCCTGGTGCTTTCATGTAACCATTTATACTTTTACAAGTAACCAATAAAGAGAACCGGAAAATCAAATTATTGAGGATATTTCGGGACATACACATTATATTTTAGAGATAATATATAGCCTTTGTTTCATATATAGTTTAGTAAATCATGATTCAAAACTTTTTTCGTATTGCTGTCAGGAATATTCTGCAACATAAAGGTTTTACATTCATAAATGTGACAGGACTTGCAGTCGGACTGGCTGCATCCTTGCTAATATTATTGTGGATTCAGGATGAATTTAGTTACGATAAGTTAAACCTGAATGCGGAAAATATCTACCGGGTTGAAGAGGACCAATTTTATTCCGGTGAACGGTATCATGTTACTGTTACACCTCATCCAAGCGGGCCTGTTTGGAAAGAAAGAATTCCTGAAATTAAGGAACAGACAAGATTGAACAGGCTTCCCCGGATATTATTCCGGCAGGAAGATAAATTATTCTTTGAATCAGCAATTGTAGCGGCTGATTCGGGTATATTCCGGATGTTTACTTTACCGCTCCTTTTGGGTGACCCTTTAACTACATTAAATTCTCCTTATTCAATTGTCCTGACTGAGAAACTTGCCTTGAAATATTTTGGTGAGACAGATCCGTTAGGAAAGACAATTACTCTGGAAAACAAATATGCGTTCATAGTAACGGGAGTAATGAAGGATCTTCCAAAAAATTCAATCTTAACATTTGAAGGGGTGATCCCTTATTCATTCCTTTGTGAAACAGGACGTGTCAACGACTCCTGGGGTAATAATTCAATATTTACTTTTGTTATGTTGGAGGGGACAGCAGATATTACAACTGTTAATAAGAAACTTACTGACATTGTGTTGGAAAATAATCCACAAACGACCACAAAGTTTGTTCTTTTTCCTCTGTTGGATATACATTTACATTCTCAGTTTGGATATACTCAAACTAAAGGTCCGGTAATTGCGATCTATACTTTTACATTGATTGCAATTTTCATTCTTCTCATAGCCTGTATGAATTTTATAAATCTGTCAACTGCAAAAGCTCCGTCACGGGGAAAAGAGATAGGAATAAAAAAAGTTGCAGGAGCAGATCAGATGTCAATGATCGTACAGTTTATGTTTGAATCATTTCTGCTTGTTGCTATGGCCTTGGTTCTTGCTTTGATAATGATAGGATTATTACTTGGAGCATTCAACAATATCTCAGGAAAGAGTTTCAGCCTTTCTGATCTTTTCCAGTGGAAGTTCATATTCAGTTTAATTATTGTTGGCCTTATTGCCGGATTTGTTTCCGGGATATATCCTGCCCTTTATCTTTCATCAATCAGACCGATTACTGTTCTGAGAGGTGAAACAGTATCAGGTAAAGGAAATGGCAGGCTGAGGCAGATACTTGTTGTTGTACAGTTCACATCGTCGATGCTTATTGCTATTGCAGCCATTTTTATGTATATGCAATTAAAATTCCTTCGGGAAAAAGATCTGGGTTTTGATAAGGATAATCTGATCTGTATAACAATGCCTGAGGGTATAAAACCAAGATATAATTCACTAAAAAGCGAACTAAAGAAAGAAACACTTATCCAGGATGTTACTGCCTCCAGAAGTAATCCAGTAATGATCGGTAGTAACTCAAGTGGAGCAACCTGGGAAGGCAAGGATCCTGAGAAACTTGTACTTATTGGCACCAATACTGTCGACTATGATTACATTAAAACGATGAAGATGGAGCTTGTCTCAGGCCGCGATTTCTCGCAGGATTTTCCTTCTGATATAGCACGTGATACTACAGGTAATTTTCTGATAAATGAAGAGGTCGCTAAAATTATGGGGAAAGGAGATCAGGTTGGCAAAACTTTCAGATTTATGGGTCTCAGTGGCAGAATAGTAGGTGTACTTAAGAATTTTAATTTTAAGAGTGCTGATCAGCCAATTGAACCAATAGCTTTTGCTCTGACCGATTCTCGTTACTTAAATTATATACTGGTCAAACTAACTCCAGGTGATATTCCCTCGTCCCTTAAAACAGTTGAAAGGGTATGGAAAGAGATTTTACCTGAATACCCTCTCGATTACACCTTTATTGATCAGGACTATGATCGCTTATTCAGATCCCAGATGCGCATTACAGGATTGCTAAAGTACTTTACAATACTTGCAGTAATTATCTCCTGTCTCGGCCTTTATGGATTGTCGTCATATTCAGTAGAGCACCGTACTAAAGAGGTCGGCATCAGAAAAGTACTGGGGGCCGATTCCTTGACAGTCATATATACTTTATCACGGGAGTATCTTTTTTTAATACTGATTTCAATAATTATTGCAGTTCCCGTTGGATGGATTATCGTCGTCAATTTTCTGAAACAGTATGCTGTGAGAATTGACATGAATCCAATTGTCTTTACTATAATAGCATTAGGCGCGATAATAATTGCAATGTTAACAGTTAGTTTTCAAGCATATAAAGCAACAGTAATAAATCCGGCTGAAACCCTGAAAATTGAGTGAAATGTCCTTGCTGCAGTATAATTATTTATACTAAGGGGAATTATCCGGGAGGGTCGCTCCCTTTTTCATGATGCCCCGGAAATAGAAAGCCGGGGTTTTTACTAACAGGGGAACTTATTAACAACAATATTTCTGAGTACGGGATAGGTTAAAGCTGTGTATCAAACGGGGTGAAAATGGGCAAAAAAAGAAGGTGTTAAAATGCTTCTAACTCCTTGGCTGTCAACTGTCGGCCCAG
>JAFGOZ010000470.1 GCA_016926235.1 Bacteroidales bacterium
AAAAGGGTGTGCAATGTTCATTTCTACATATTTGTTTACGATTTCGTCAAATGTAGTTTCGGGCATTGCTTCTATTTGCTTTAATGTATCACCTAAAAAGCGTGATACGGCAAATTGAAAGTTACCTTTTGAAATATTTTTTTGTCTGATTTGCCCCGCAAAATCATACAATCCGCCAAACAAATAAGCATGTATTTGTTGCAACCCTTTGGTTGTGCCAACTTCTATGCTTTTGATGAAGGAACTTTCAAACAATGCATACGCTTTTGTTTTGCTTTTTCCGTCTATGCTTTCATCACTGTATATAAACCATTCAATAAATCGGTTTGCTTTTTTGCTCGGGAATTCTTTGCCTAAGGCAACAATGCCAGTGTAATCCAGCATATCAGTTAAATATCTTTTACCGTCACTTGCTAAAAGTTTCAGTTGGGTAGTGGCACTAACCAACTCGTTTTTTTCTTTTTTCAATTTGGCTTTAAGATACTTCCAATAATTACGGGTTTTGGCATAGTCGTCCTGGTCGGTAAGTAAAGCAACAATATCCAACACGCTAAACCACCATTTGGCGTTTTGCTCGTCCCAAAAGGCTCGCACTTCACGGTCGTTAAAAAAACGAATGGATATTCTTGTGTAACTCATAATTTGTGCAATTCTGCAACGCTGAAATTTTCTACCCAAAGTTATGATAATTTATATCTTGCAGTTGCTGTCTGCTGCATTACATTGCTGGTTACAGGGTTCAAGGTTCAAGGTTCAAGGTTTCCTTCGCCCGCCGTAGCTTTAGCGGAGGCGGGAGGTGGTTTCCTTTGCCCGTCCGTAGCTTTAGCGAATTTGAGTTAGAGAAATCTGAAAGATCCTTCCATTTATAGATTTTAACTACATTTGTCCTAATAGCAAAACAATGAGAGCTAACATAAAACAAATAATGAACGAGCTAAATTCTTTGCTTAGGAACAGGTTTTCTGATGATCTGAAAGAAGTTGTATTATTTGGCTCAAGAGCATATGGTACTAGTCATAATGACTCGGACTATGATATTTTAATAGTTTTAAAAAATAAACCCGATTGGAAAAAGGAAAGAGAAATCTCGGATTTATGTTATGAAATCGATTTAAAATTCAATATTATTACAGATACACACATCATCAGTGAAGGTGAATTTTCTTCTCTGAGAGGTAAACAACCCATTTTCTTAAATGCCATGGAAAAAGGCTTTCGCTCATGATAAATGAACAGGATAGAGAGGCATTGGTTGAATACAGATTAACCCAGGCATCCGAAACAATTGATTTAGCCAGATTCCTGATTTCCTCTGAGAAATTATCCGTTGCTGTGAACAGGATATATTATGGCATGTATTATTCCCTGACTGCCCTGGCTTTAAAATACCGCTTCGAAACATCCAAGCACAGCCAATTAATTGGTTGGTTTAATAAAGAATTTATTGCTACAGAACAAGTTGATATAAAATATGGAAGGATAATACGAAATGCTTATCAAAACAGGACAAAGGGTGATTATGATGCGTTTGTTGTTTTTACAAGAGAGGAAGTTGAATCAATGCTAATCGATATGATAGAATTTATTGAGGAGATAAAAAGCCTGACAAAATAGAGTCTTTAGAAAATTTTATGTAAACTGGGCACTGGTTTCAGGTTTCCTTTGCCCGTCCGTAGCTTTAGCGGAGGCAGGAGGGGGTTTCATAGCGTTTCATATTGTTTCAGAGTGTTTCAGGGGGTTTCAGGGGGTTGGGGGCTGGGTACTGGGTACTGGGTACTGGGTTATTCACTGAATTTATTTTTCATTTAAAAGTACTACTAATATATTAGTTATACAACTAAATTATTAGTCTTGTATAAAAAAGAGCTAGGTATAAGCAATAGCCGTATATATTAACTACTTACTGGCCGTTTCAGTAATATCAATTATAGGAGACCTAGTAAATTATAAGAAACAACTGGTTGATCTGATCCGTTATCAAGACCAAACATTCTCTTATTGTCCTGATCAATCACAAATTTGCTAACACCGATATTTAAAGTAATCTTAAATAACGCCCTTCCATCCCAGTCAAACACATGCAACTCATTGCTTACATTAGGATTTGGATCCATAAAACTCTTTCCAAAATACAATCCGAAAATGTACCTATCTGTTGCCTGGATATCAATATAATAAAACATTGTTTCTTTGTTGTATAATGCACCGGAGTATTTATATTGTTTATCAATCGTTTTACTGTTACAGATAGACCTTTCTAATTCCAATGATTCAGCATCTATTATATCAATCTGATCGAAAGCTCTCACTGAACTAACAATTTTATTCCTATTGGGATTGAAATCTGTTGAGGAATAAAGAATTTGTCCCAGATCAGCCTGGTTTATATTATTTGATCCGGAAAATTTCAAATCGCTTTTAATTAATCTAAAATGTTCATTTTCTGGATTAAGTGTAAAAAAACGACAATCGCCGGATGATGTTTGACCTATTATTAAGGTATCCTTGATTTCAAAAATATTGTAGGGAATAACCAAATTAACAGGATAAAATATTTTCTTGTCTGGGAAATAGTTGTTATTAATCAGCATACTATCAATATTGAAGAATGCAGAATAAAACTTAGCCTTATTTGTAATGAGCACCTCATTGCTTGTAATTAGCTTGGTTGCGAGATCAGGAAAAATGAATTCCTTTGGACCATTTCCTTTTCTCCCAAAATTCCCTAAGATGTTGCCTTTATTAATATCAAGAAAATAAAAAAAAGTTTCACCTCCATCATCATTAATAATTAGCATAGAATCCCTAAAAATAGAAAGTTGAATTGGTTTTAAAAGCACATCAATGGGACCAATCCTCTCACCTTGAACACTTATCTCCTTATCAAAGGACATGTAATAAAGGTATTTATCAGAACTATTATTCCTTGAACAGGAAAATATAATTAAGAGCATAAACCATATAAAGTATTTTATTTTCATAATTTTTAGGTTTGTAGGGATTAATTTTAGGTTTTATGATTAAATCCGTGATTACCTGAGATATACCTTCATAATAATTGGATTACTATTAGCATCAATCATCTTAAAGGTTGGAGCCATGCGTCTTAAATATTCAGTAGAATTCTTTGTTTTTTCTGTAGCGGATGCGTATGCCTTTGCAAAGTCCCAGGCCTCAATAATACTGTATAAGCATCCATCATAATAGGTTATGTAACCATCTATGTTCATGGGTGGAAAGGCTACCAGATTGTCAAGATCATTTCGTAAATAAACTTTAGTGAACGGCTTATCAGCATCCTTGTTTGTATAAATCCTAACCGAATCCAAAGTTTTATTGCAGATTGCAAACAATTCATTTTCCTTAAAAGAAACCAGTACCATCAACAAAAATGATTTGGTTTCGACAAATGATTGCAATACATATCCAAAAGGTGGCCCAACTTCCATAAAACGAAACATGCTTTGGTCTCTCCATATTTCCCATTCCAATTTATCTTTGCCCAGATCAATTATATATCGTGGCTGTGGTTTGAAGTTCATGTCCAATTCAAAAATAGTATCACTAAAATGCTCTTTAAAAAGAATAGTGGAATCCGTTATCTGATAATGATAATCATGTGGTTTAAGTGACAGACTATTTAGCTGCGATTTATTATATTGACGATGGTTTTTATATATGATCTTAATTGAATCATTTAATAAATCATAGCATGAATAGATATACTTCACATAAGGTGTTTGCACTATAGGAACAAACAGGTTATTATGAAAATATCCAAATGTATACATATAGTGCCCAGGATATGAGATTGGCTTTTTAACTTTCCGAATGAAGGTTCCGTCAAAATTGAAAACCTTTACCTCTTCACTCACATCATACACGTATACTTTTTTCTGTTACCGGGAATTAAAAATACAGTGAATTCGGCAATGTGAATGCAGTGAAATCGGGAACAAGAATACAGTAAAATCGGGAACAAGA
>JAFGOZ010000471.1 GCA_016926235.1 Bacteroidales bacterium
ACAAATGACTTTCATCGATTATTACAAGATCCTGGGAATAGAAAAAAAGGCCACTGCAAACGACATTAAAAGTGCCTACCGAAAGCTAGCCAGGAAATATCACCCCGATTTGAATCCTAACGATGCAGATGCGAAAAGGAACTTTCAGCAAATCAATGAAGCTAATGAAGTACTTAGTGACCCTGAAAAACGAAAGAAATACGATAAATACGGAAAAGACTGGCAGCATGCTGACCAGTTTGAAAATGCAAAACAATACCAGGAACAATCATCAGGTTTTCGTGGCCAAAAGTATTCCCGGGCACAATCCGGCGGGGATTTCTCGGATTTCTTCGAATCAATGTTTGGTGGCTCAGCAAATGCCGGCAGAAGCAGGCGGGTAAAATTCAGAGGCGAGGATTATAACGCACAGTTACAACTCAACCTTTCAGATGCTTATAAATCCCACAAACAAACTTTTACTGTAAATGGACGGAATATAAGAATAACGATCCCTGCAGGAATTGAAAACGGACAAACAATAAAAATTTCAGGGCATGGGGGTCCGGGAATAAATGGCGGACCTGACGGTGATTTGTACATTACATTTTCAATAGCCAATCATCCCGGAATCAAAAGACTGGGTAATGATTTATATGTACATGTCGACATAGAATTATACACAGCAGTATTAGGAGGTGAAATTACAATCGATACCCTTAGCGGAAAAGTGAAACTTAAAGTAAAGCCCGAAACGCAAAATGGAAGTAAGGTAAAACTTAAAGGGAAAGGATTTCCTGTTTATAAAAACGATGGGCAGTTCGGTGACTTATACATAACCTATGCGGTTAAAATCCCAACCAATTTAACCGAAAGGCAAAAAAACTTATTTACTGAATTATCGAAATCATAAACCAGTATTATGGAACCAAAGCATATAGATGATTTAATAGCTGTAAATGAATTCTGTGTAAATCACAATATCGAGATTTCATTTTTAAACCTTTTACAACAAAACGGATTAATTGAAATCAGCACGATAGAGTCAAAGTATTTTGTTGAAAGGGAGCAGCTCCCTCAACTTGAAAAATTTGTCCGTTTCTATTATGATCTGGATATTAACCTGGAAGGGATTGAGACTATAACCTATTTATTGCAGCGAATAGAAAACCTGCAGAATGAGATTATTAAACTCAAAAACAGGCTTCGTTTTTATGACTCCAATGGATAAGACTAAAGTCAGGGATTTATGTTGAACAGAACTATACAGCATAAGCAGTTCGTCTTGAACACATTCCATCGGAAAGATTAAGCTTATATTTTTATCTATAGATCATAGGATTATCTGCAAATTTCCTGGTTAATAATACTCTGCTGCCTGAGTTGGAATTACGAGGAATAAGTGGAAAAGTAATTAACAGGAATATCAGGCCCGGACTGTCCATCAATCGGAGACTGGGTCTTAATAAGCTGATGAGTGTTTCAGCTTACTATGAAAACATGAACATTTTATGGGAATATAAAATACTATTTCTCCCCTTCTGACAATCTGACTTTTAAAATCGGAGGAGATAACCTGTTTATAACCGACTCTGATTCGGTTTCAGCACAAAACAATTCTTATCTGCTGGGTGGAATTGAATCGCTTAATAAAAGATCGGTTCCTCTGATTGGGTTCTATTCAAATTAAATGCCGGTAGAAAAAATGGCAGGAATCAGAATTGAAATTGACTATGAGCTCTATAGAAAATTCCATGTAAATATTATGGCGAACATCTTTTTAGCAGAGGATATCAAAAATAGAGATAGTTACTCACTTCTCACAGGTTATGGTTTGGGTGTTGGCTACATGTCGATAGTTGGTCCAATGAGAATTGGATTAATGAATGGGAGATCCAACCATGGTAAATATCACAATAATTAATTAGGCTACTTCAGTTTAGGATATGATTTTTGAATTAAACCCATATACAAAAAAAAGTAATCAGGTCATTATTTGGTCAGAGATTATTGGAAAAACCCGTACCTTAATTTACAACCGGCCGGAATTAATTGATCATCAAAACCCTTCGTTAAACCCTTGCTGTATTTTCGGCATAGATTTTAGCACATTAAATATCTTCTGCCAGTTGCCTGATACGGTCTGCTTCTTCAATAAGAGGTGTCAGCTGCTCAGCTTTTTCATTGAGACGCGTAAGCGGTTCCTTTAAGCGTTGTTCTATCTCTAAAAAGAGCTTTTCAAAGATTCGGAAAATCTCTCTATCCAACCGATCCCGGAACTCATCCCGTGACTTTTTCATTTGTTGCGAGAAATTTTGCAGGATGCCCGACCGTTTCCATATCAATGTAACATCGACAAGCCCGGCCCCAACAAGCGCGAGAATACCACCAGTGATATCAAAAACCACCATTTTTGTTGAAAAGGCAATTATAGCACCAAGAGCTGTAATCCCACCTCCGGCAAGAGAAAGCTTGCCGATTTCAGACCCCTGAATTCCCTTGTCACCAGCAATATCTTCTATACGAAGGTCTTGAAGTTGCTGTTGCAGACGTGAAAGAATCTCAATACGGTCGGTATCTTTAACCGAAAAACTCCCGACTACATTATTCTGCCGATGTACAATTGCCTCGGTCAGCTCACTGAACATCGTAATCATTTCATCTGAAATGTCCTTCGACACTCGCAATGATTCGGTGTCAATCTCTGCTTTTGCAGTGCTTTCAAAGTTGGATTGGAGTTCTTTCAGCCATGTCTTAACATTCTTATCCCTGAGGAATGGAATTGCTCTTCGTAAAATAGTTCCTACACCCAATCCTTCAGTAAAATCCTGCTCCAGCTTAAGGGCAAGCCTGTCATAAGAAACGCAAAGGCTGTCAACGGCCAGCCGTCTGAGAGCATTCGCTTTATTCCGACGTGCCTGCACCCTGGCAATTAAATTTTCGTAAAACAGCCTGTCGTCCGCTATGGCCGTCTGCTCATTCCGGAGACGGACAGTAAGACCTGTGACAACTTTTATGGCAGTATCCCGCGTGCTCTCGAATTTAATCCTCCAGACTTCTCCGGTCTGAATAGCATGACGTAAATATTGGCGGAATTCTGTAAAACCTCTCTCTTCTCCCTCCTCAACTTCACGTTTCGCTGATACTGTAAATACTACCGGATTCTGGACATTCCTCTCTCTGGCATACTGCTGTACCCGTTCCCTGTTAATTGTGAGTTCGTTTTGTGTTGCCAGATCAGATTGCTGCAAAATGAATACCATTTTCCGATACCAGTCCTTCCTGATAAGCGACAGAAAATCCCAGGAGGTGAAGGTATGGGGATTCTTGGCAGAAAACACAAATATAACAAGGTCGCTCCGGGGGATATAGTTTTCTGTAATCGTTTGATGATTACTAATTATTGAGTTAGTCCCCGGTGTGTCAACAATGCAGATCTCCTGCAGAACATCTATAGGCAGGGTGAGACGTTCCCAGTTATCCCCGAGATTCTTCTTTGTTCGTACCTCTCCATAAACTAATTCCTGGATACCAGCCGTACATGGATCGGGTGCAACTTCACAAATATCCTCGCCAAGAAGTGCATTTATAAAACTGCTTTTCCCTGACTTCACCTCTCCTACGATTACTAAAAGTGCAGCTGACTGCATATGAGAAAGTCTATCCTGAACAATTCTGTAGGCCCCGGTGTCTGAGCATTTTTCTGTCAATATTAGACAAGCCTGCAGCAGGTCATGCAAAGATTCATATTGTTTCTTTTGTTCCGGGTTTAATATTTGCTGTGACATAATGTTCCTCCGCAGTTATTAATAAGTTGAATTTTCGTTTTAACAGGTAATCGACAGACTGTTTAGCTGCCCCATAAATTAGAATAAAGATAATAAGCATTGTCATTGCAAAGTCGGTTCTTGAATCATGAGCCATCTGCCAGAATCCCTTTTCAGACAAAACAGGGATCTTTGTTTTTAAATAATCCCCGCACCTAAAGCAAGTGGTATAACAACAAGCATTACAGCTACTAATACCTGAATAAATCGTAAGGTTATTTTCTTTAACAATTTACTGCCAATGAATGCACCTGCAATAGCTGCTAATGTTGCGAAGATAATTAATATCAGATATTCATGCAGGTTCGCTTCTTTAAATCGTGATGTATATACTGAAAGTCTTGTTAAATCAACCAGACATGCGATTACAACTCCTGTAGCGATGTATGCTTCTTTTGTTAGTCCGCTTTTTATCAGAAATGCCCTTCTTATTGCACCCTGAATACCTCTTAATCCACCAAAAAATCCGGCATTAAGATTGTTCCAAGTCCAAATCCGGAGAAGAATGTAAGAATGGCTGTCACAAATGCTGCCAAAGAAATAACTATAATTTCCAAATAATTGTTTTTTATTTAAACAGTTGTAACCCAATAATTTTCATTAAAGAAATATCAATTTTATAAACAATTTAAGATACAATTTTAATTATTATCAGCCAGTGATAATAGTGTTATAGCGAATAAATTGTAGCGAATTTTACAAACCTTTTTTGAAGTGATCAAACAAGGACGGATGTTACTATATAGAGTTTCCAAGCCAGTCGCCCTGATCACATTCCGCCCGAAAAATCAGCTTTTTTATATTTGTCTATAAATCATGAAATTATCCCCGGTCTCAAGTGGTCAATTTATTCCGGTGGGAGGTGGTCAGGATCACTGACTTTCCCAATTTTACAGTAAAATGTGAATTATGTAATATATTATCAAAATTGTATAAGATTTATGACCATAAAACAAAACAGCTTTGTTTATCATAAATTAATGATATTTATTCCTAAATCCTATCCCATGACAGCGATTGAGTTTCAGAACAACCTAATTAACCTTCAGGATAGTCTTATGGGGTTTGCTTACAGATTAACTGCTGATAAGCTTAACCTGAATATCGGTACGGTAAAAAGTAGGATTTCCCTGTCAAGAAGACAATTAATGGATCAACTTAACAGGTGAAAGAAATTTTTTTTATGTGTTAGATCCACGTTGTTTCCAAATGTATGTTAATCCTGGTCAGACCGACTATCTCCAACACATAACCAAATCCAACCACTACAAAACCAGGTTTTGCCTACACCGGAAAATTGCTTTCTGAACTCGGCAAAAGAGGTGAATTATTTGTGATGTTTGCTATAATGGATTTCTACAGTCTGCTTATCGATAAAAAGTTCAAGGGCATCATAAGCATATATATGGCAATGGTTGAAATTCGAAATTGATTGTTGGAACAGGTAATTGGCTCTCTGGTCGCAAAGTGCTTATCTCACCCGAGGCAGTATTAATGCCAGATTGGGAGATAGAATGATGGAACCCACATGTCTGAAATTTAAATACATACGTGTTTGTCCCGCCTTAGGAGGGATGTGGGTTTCATCAGATGACATTTTGAGAACCTGCAATTACATTTAAGGCTTTTGGTATTATTTTAACATTTACCTGGGCCATGCCTAAAACCTCACCATCAACCTGAATCTGCATTTTATAATCAGAGTAAATATTTGCTTTTGTTATCCCAGGTCTGAATAATCCGGCTAATCTTCTCCCCAGTTTATCTAAAGTCCATCTTAATAAAGGGGGCATTTTTCTTTTCATTTTCCCGAAAGAGGGATTTATAGCTTTCATCTGTTAATAAAGTGCTTTCCTGGTTAAGAATTATGTGGCATTAATTAATACCAGCAGTCAGGACGTACAGCGTTGGGAGGCTGACAATCACTTTATTTATTTAAATTATGAATAAATTTAAACTGTATAAAATTAAATCCATTCGTGCCGGGAATCATTACACAATTTCCTGACAGATTTACATAATTCACATAAACAGAAGCCAGACAATCTGACCACATCCGGCTAATATTTCCAGCTTTTCCGGTTAATCATGTAAATTTTAAAAATAATTGTGTAACACTTATCCAGATATAGGTGACAACCTTTGCATTGTGAAATTTCATTACCAATTATAAAATACAAAAAAATGAACAAAACAGAAGTAAAAGGAAACTGGAACGAGCAAAAAGGTAAGCTAAAACAAAAATTTGCGATTCTTACTGACAATGATCTAATGTTTGCAGAAGGCAAAAAAGAAGAGATGTTTGGCAGGCTTCAGATTAAGCTTGGTAAAACAAAAGAAGAACTGAATAAGATTATTACTTCAATATAATTGTAAATCTTTATTCAAAAAGTCATCGTTTACCTGTTTACGCTAAGGGTGATTTTTTTTGAAACCTTTTATGACTACCTGATTAAATCAAACTTCGTACGGATGAAATCTGATGGTTTATAATGGAAAATTTTTAGTCCTGTTATTAAATTGACTCCATCTTTTCCAAACATTGTTTGCAGGTTATCCGGATAATCAGCTTAAAAGGAAATGCTATCGCTCTTTTCTTCATTAATTTTAAAGTTGCTGAAATAAATATACCCGGTAAACGGATTTATATAATTCACGCAATGAAGAAAAGTATTCACTGACGAACACTGTAACAACATGCCAAAAGTGGAAAAGTGGGAATTATGTAATTTTATTCAAACGTTGTGTAACACTTATCCGGTCAGAGGTGATGACCTTTACAGTATGTAAATTTATTCACATGAATTATATCAAAAAATGAAACTAATGATTTTTCTTGTCGCTTTAACTATACCTCTTATGGGAGGAATAATGTTCGCCGGCTATAAGTCATCGACCCAAAAGAAAGAAGCAGCCCAGGCTAAAGTCGAGGATACAAATGAAGATTTGAATGTAGTTCAGAAGGATACAAATTCGATAGTGCAGAAAGTCGAAACCGTTGAAAATTGGAAAACATTCAATAAGAGCGAGTTTGAACTAAAAATCAAGACAAATGAAATGCGGATTATTGAATTAAATATAAAAATTAGAAAACCCGCAGAATTATTTGATACATTTTACGTGAAAAAGATTGTTGCTCTGGAAGAAGAAAACAGGTTCCTGAAGTCAAGGTTGGAAACTTATGAGAAGAGCCAAATCAGGATAATCCATTGATGCATATGGCTGAGAAAAAGGGAATCCCTCTGCTTACTATGTACATTTGGAAACATGCTTATTATTTAAAATATCAGAACAAAAGACCGGATTATATAGATGCATTCTGGAACATTGTGAACTGGGAAGAGGTCGCCGGGAGATATGAAGCTGCTTTAAAATAAATCCGATTAAGCACATCACACATGATATACTGCGAATTGTTACTGAAAAGCCTTAAAAGCACACCTCCACTCCCCGGCAGGCCGCCGAAGTTTCCATTGATCATGCCGGGCATTTAAGCATTATGGAAAATTCGGAACAATTCAATGATCAACTAAAGAAGTTTTTTGAAACATAAATATAATTTACAATGGAATTACTTACAAAAGAATTGATTCAGGAGCTTCTGGCAGCAGATCAGACGCCTTGTCTTTCCATATATATGCCTACGCACCGAAAGCATCCTGAAAATCTTCAGGATAAAATTCTTTTCAAAAATCTTGTCCGGCAAATGAAAGGATCAATGTTGCAAAAATATTCAGCCGGTGAGGTACAAAAACATCTTGAACCTTTCGAAACTCTCGCTGACGATATTAATACCTGGAATCACACATTTGACGGTCTGGCCGTTTTTGGTGCAACCGGTTTATTTAAAGTTGTCGGTGTACATAAATCGTTTGAGGAATTGGCAGTAGTGGCCGACAGTTTCCATACCAAACCGCTGCGGCAATATTTACAATCTCTTGACCATTTCTATGTTTTGGGTTTAACATTTAGTGATATCCGGCTTTTTGAAGGCAACCGTCACTCACTTACTGAAGTTGAACTCACTGCTGATACTCCAAAAACCATAAATGAAGCGCTCGGTGATGAATTGACAGACAAGCATACAACAGTTGCATCTTATGGTGGTTCAGGGGGAGAAAGTTCGCCCATGCACCACGGTCATGGTGGCAGAGTTGAAGAAACTGAAAAAGACACTGAGCGGTTTTTTCGTGTCGTGGCGAATACGATTTACGAAAAATATTCGAAACCTTCAGGCTGGCCACTTATTCTTGCTGCGTTGACCGAACACCACAGCTTATTTAAAAAGGTAAATAAAAATCCATTATTGCTAAAGAATGGTATTGCAATTAATCCTTCATCGGTTTCAACAGATAAACTTGCAAATATGGCCTGGGAAATAATGGAACCCGAATATAACCTGAAACTTGACAGCATAGTCGCCAGGTTTGAACAGGAAAGGGTAAATGGAAAAGGTAGTGATGACTACAAGGAAGTTGCTCTGGAGGCAGTTAAGGGACGGGTTGATACGCTTATTGTTGAAGCCGACCGGATAATTCCTGTCAGGATTACAAATCTTATAACGGGTAATACACAGAAAAAAGATTTGACAAATCCGAAAGTAGATGACCTGCTCGACGATATGGGAGAATTGGTAATGAAGATGGGTGGACAGGTGATGGTTCTTCCTACCGGTAAGATGCCTTCTGAAACAGGGCTGGCAGCAATATTTCGTTATTAATTAAATATGGAAAAAATGCAAATACAATTTAATACAGATAAAAATATAACTGGGAGCGAAGGGCTTATAGCTTCGGCAACATCTTTAATATCGGAAGAACTAAGCAGGTACAGTCAGCAGATAACAAGGGTGGAAGTTCATTTCTCGGATGAAGATGGCAATAAAGACGGGATCAACGATAAACGCTGCATGATGGAAGTCAGACTTGCAGGTATGAAACCTATCGCAGTTACCAGCCAGGCAAATAACCATCAACAGGCTTTTTTTGGCGCCATTGACAAATTGAAAACCTCTTTGGAAAAAATAACCGGACGTTTGAAAGATTATTAAAATGTTATGATGACCGGCTGGATTTGGTCAATGCTTCAGACGTTTGCATATCAGGCCAGATTAAGATCAATTTTTCTTCCCACTGCTGTAAGATTTTCAAGAACCATTTCTTCAGTATACATGCCGGCATTGACTGCAGAAAGATCCTGATTCTGAAGTGCCCAAAGGAATGCTTTTACCTGGAGTTTCATCTCTTCAGGAATTATCCTGTTGAGCTTGTTTATTCTCCATTCAGGTACAGGAACCTTTACCGGATCATAAGGTGTTGAAACTGCCATGGCTGCCTTCATGGCTATGAGGCCAATACCATTTTCTCTAGCACTTATAAGCAAATGATCGAGAAAAGCATGATTTATTACATTGTATGCAAGCATAACAACATCAAAATAGTCAAGTTCCATGGCTGTTTTTAGCAGTTCCGCCATACCATGATGTGTGGAGAATCCCAGAAAACGTACCTTCCCCTGCTTTTTCAGTTCATTGAAAGTTTCAATTATAATGGGATTCCTGATCTCTTCCGATGTTGCTGCAGCATGAGGGCAATGCAGG
Organism: Bacteroidales bacterium; assembly: GCA_016926235.1. Next base: position 9,406 of record JAFGOZ010000471.1, read on the forward strand.
ACATCAAAATAATCTGTCCCAACTCTTTTAAGAGATTCTTCAACACTGGTTACTATGGATTTCTTTAGTTCCGGGCTTCTTTCAATTCTGTCCCCATATTCATCTTTCATGGCATCGCTCAAAAAGGCTCCATCCATCTGTTGCTGCTGTCCGGGCCAATAAACCATAAAATATTCAGGTTTCTCTATCCCGCATTCCAGACGAAGCTTGTTGGCTTTTTTCTTTATCTCTTCCTGCCTCGAACCGGAAAGCTTGTCAAATATTTCACGGTATAGACGGTTTCTTGTTGGGAAAAAAGCGGTTACCTTTGTTGCAATTAAAGCTTTGTCTCTTTTTGATGGAGTGTTAAATACCTTTGCAAGAGTAGCTTCCGCCAAACCTTTATTGTATGAAGGCGCTGTATCGAAATAATTGATCCCTCTCTCAAGAGCAATTTCAACAGGGCGTATATTATCAGGGTTGTTTCTTTCGGTGCCATAAACCAGTTCTGAAACCATCAATCCTGTTCTTCCCAGCTGGCGGTAAAACATTCCGTCCTGCTTGTTGCGCCATTCAGGCGTTACTGTTTTATTTTGGTCTGTCTTAATATTATTTGCCTTTTCATAAGCAAGGTTTCCTATTACCGGAACTGAGATGGCCGCCAGAGAGCTTCTTCTTATAAACTCCCTTCTTCCTATCGAAATTGATTTTCCTTTTATGCTCATATAGTTTGAATTTTAAGTTTAAATATGAAAATTTAGGAAAATAAATCCATTCCGTATCTTATATCGCAAAATATTTTGAACCCGGGTTATGCAAAATCTTTTATTAGCCATATAAAATTTTTAAACCTCATGCGCCCTGCCAGTGGAAGGCGGGAAACAACTTGATTTAAACAGCGGCGGATGGACAACAGGCTGCAAAAGAGCATTGAGAAGTAATCCATAGGCCCGTACAGTACCTTCGGGTTAAATGAACGATAAGACAGTTATCGGCAGTCCATCCTTGCCTCTAAAATTGATAAATTATAAATGTCTGTTGAGAAACCTGAGGTTATGGAACAGGTGAATTTCGTGATTGATAAAGAGGGACGTAAGATCGCTTAAATGCTGCCTCAAGATAAATTCCGGATACCCGGGAGTCTCCAAGGGGATTAAATCCCTCAGAGTCATCTCCGATAAGATCAATGATCTCCCGAAACCGTTTCTGTTCCGATAACTGTCGGCATAAAGAAAAAATTGATCTGTTTCCGACCGGCTGATTAACCGGAGAATTGCTTCCTTTTCATCAGAGACAAGCTCAGGCTCCAGGGTTTTATATAACCGGGAGACCAGTGTCAGAGGTATTGCTGTTTCCCGGTTTACGAAAGATTCCAGATCCTTACCTTCATCTTTTGAAAAGAAACGGTGGTAAGATTCCTGTATGGTGTTGAAAGTGTCGTATGACATCTCATTCAGAGCCTGATCCAGTACCTTCATGTATAAGATTAAGATG
>JAFGOZ010000053.1 GCA_016926235.1 Bacteroidales bacterium
ATTAAAAATCATGGGAAAAAGGCTAAAAGCTTGTTCGAATATTGACTAAATTATATTACCAACTTGATTTTTGGCAACGATTTAGATAAATTAACCAATGTTGTAAAATTCTGTTATGGACTTAGTGAAGAAACTTAAAGCGGCAAAAGGAAGAATTGCGATTACTCCCTCTATAGGAACCCCGATCGCAGGTAATGTCAGGTTCGACAATAAATCAAGGGGAGTACACGATGATTTATATTGCAATATACTGATCTTAACCGACAACACGACAAAAGTATGTCTACTCGGATTTGATCTTCTCTTCCTCGAATACTCAATTTGCACCGATATTAAAAACAGGATAGAAAAAACCACTGATATTCCTGCTGCGAATATTGTAATTTGGACAACACATACACATTCCGGTCCTGATACCGGTATGCGAATGTACCAGGGAATTGAAGATTCACTTATAAATGCATATCTTGAAGAAATGACAGTAAGCGTTGTTGCAGGAGTGGCAAAAACAAATGAGGGGTATGAGGAAGTTTTATTGAAATCCGGAAAGACAAGGGTAATTGATCTGAGTTTCAACAGACGACTGATCAGAAAAGACGGTTCAGTTGTAATGAATTTTGAAGATTATGAAGTAAATGACATTACAGGCACCACAGGGCCTATTGATGAAGAATTAATCACTCTTTCAGCCTGGGATAAAGAAAACAAACTGTTTGCCCTGCTTGTTAATTTCACCCTTCATCCGGCAATACTTGTTGGTTATATGTGGCAAATTTCCAGAGATTTCGTTAATTATCTGGACGAGTATATAATAGAAAATTACGGGAACCAGGTCGTAACACTTTTTGCAAATGGAGCCGAGGGAAACATCAACCATCTTAATTATCAGGATCACAATCAGCTAAGAAGCTTTGAGGAGGCAGAACGAGTTGGGAAAAAACTCGGGACATACATAAAAGATTCAATAAGTGATGCATCCGTACTTAACGGAAAAATAAGGTTTATCTCCGAAAAAGTCACACTTCCGTTCCGGGAAATCACAGAAGAAGAAAAGCAATGGGCTGATATGGTCATAGAACGCGATAAGGATCTAGTCGAAGATATGTTCGATGGCATTCCTGATAAGACATACGCTAAAATGATAAAACAAATGCTTGTCAGATCCGATGGTGAATGTGAGACAGTTTTACAGGGGATGGCTATTCATAACTTTGCATTTTTAACATTTCCCGGTGAAGTCTATGTTGAATATGGACTGAAAGTTAAAGAGCTTTCTCCATATAAAAATACTATGGTGATCGGTCTTGCAAACAGCCAAGCAGGCTATATCCCAACAAAAGAAGCCTTTTCACAGGGTGGATATGAAGTAAGAACGGCATGGATCAGTCAGTTGGTACATGATGCAGGCGATATTCTTGTAAATCTGATCAAAGAAAAGATATTAGGAAATTTACAGAAACAAAGTGTGAAAGTTGTTGAGAGAAAAGCTTCAGACAACAAATATCTCCACAAGGATTTTCACATTGCACTTAATCTGTTAATGATATATATTTATAATCATTTTGGGCAGGATGCTCTGATAAATTATCTGAAACAATATTCCAGGGCATATTATAAACCTCTTAATCAAAAACTTAAAGTAGGTGATATACAAGCACTCGTAAATTATTTCAAGGATATTTATGAAAAAGAAGAATGGCCTGTCAAAATAATCTCCGGTGAAAATTCAGTTGAAATAACTCAGGATACCTGTCCGGCTATTTCACATATCCTACAAAAAAGTGGAAAAACATGTCCATTTTACTGGGAAACTTATAACACAGTGTATAAAACTATATGTGAAAACACACCATTTGAATATACCCTGATATATTTTAACGAACATACCGGAGCTTGTAAACAGCTTTTTATCAGGAAGGAGGTAAAACAATGATATCGTGCACTGAATTTATTCCTGCTTACAGTGAGGGATTTAAGTTTTTTGAAATAATTGGTGGCCGCCAGGAATTGGAGAAATTCTGGAGCTATCTATCAGATTTGTATTTAAAGGATACCCTTAGTAAACAGGTTGCTGAAGAGGGACTTGAAGGATGTTATACCTACTGGTCCCATTCCCTTAATGAGGAAGCTGCTGATTTTAAAATGATACTCGACGAAATAAAAGAGGAATTCAGTATTAATATGATTAAATGCCCCTCAAAAGGAATGCTGAATGAATTAACCTATATGGAGCCATACCATGCATATTGCGACCATTGTCCGGCACTTTATCGTCCAATCCTTGAGAGACTGGGTTATAAATATGAGCAAGATATGTCCAATTGCGATAAAGCTAGCTGTAGTTTGAAAGTATCTGCAAAAAATGATTATTAATCTTTAAACCCAAATAAAAATGAAAAACGGATTTTATCCAGCCTTAGGAACCCCTACAGATGAAAATGGGAAATTGAATAAAACAAGTTATACAAAAGAAATTGAACTGATGATTGCTTCAGGAGCTGCTGGTGTATTATGCATGGGATCTATGGGCAACATGGTTTCGATAAGAAACAGCGAGTACCAAAAAACTGCTTCCATATGTGTTAAAACAGTAGCAAAAAGAGTTCCGGTAATGGTAGGAGTTATGGACTGCTCCGTTAACAGGGTCCTTGACAGAATTGAGGCATTGAACGATATTGAAATTGAAGGTGTTGTAGCTACAGCTCCTTATTATTATAAACCCAGTGCCGGTGAGATGATAAATTTCTTTACAATGGTATCTGAAAACTCAAGATATCCATTATATATATATGACCTGCCTCCGGTCACCCAGTCACCTGTCACATCTGACATTTTAACTCCGCTGATGGAAATTCAAAATATTAAAGGTATTAAGACTGCAAACATTAATATGATCCTGGATTTAATGCGAAATAATGCAATCAGAAATGATTTTTCAATATTTTACAGCGGACTGGATTCATTTGATGCTGCTATAAAATCAGGCATAAGAAGAAACCTTGATGGTATGTTTACATGCACTCCGTATAATTCAAAAATGATGTATGAGAATTTTGAAAACGGGGATGATTTAAAAATATCACAGCAATTAAATAATATCCTGATCTTAAGAAATATAATGATGAAAGAAGAAATCTTCCCGGCCTATTCATATGCTATGGAACTATTAGGATGCCCGGGGTATTATCATCCTGATTTTAACAAACAGGTTTCTGATGAACTTAAGGAAGAAATTTATTATTGTATGAAGTTAATAAAAGAAATCTGATACAGAATATAATAATCCAACATCCCCCAAAGTGAATATCTTAAATCTTAACTAAACACAAATGTCTGTTATACCCACTGGAAAGCTAATTACGGAATTAAAACTACCAAAAGGTGCTTGGCTTGTAGTTGCATTGCTTTTTTTTATAGGTGCTTTAAATTATCTCGATCGCATAATGATTACTACTATGCGGTCATCTATAACTGATGCAATGCCCATGAGTGATGCTCAATTTGGTCTTCTTACATCGGTTTTTCTATGGACTTACGGCATATTGAGTCCTTTTGCCGGATTTCTTGCTGACCGCTTCAAACGCAGCCATGTTGTTATATTAAGCTTGATGGTATGGTCAGTAGTAACTTGGCTTACAGCTTACTCCAGAACATTTGAACAATTACTTGCCACACGTTTCCTGATGGGGATAAGTGAAGCATGTTACATTCCTGCAGCTCTGGCACTTATTGCAGATTACCATCAAAGTGCTACCCGCTCCACTGCTACAGGAATTCATATGACTGGAATTATGGTAGGATCGAGCCTTGGTTTTCTGGGTGGATTGCTCGCTGAAAATCATACCTGGAATTTCGTTTTTATCTTGTTTGGTGTTATTGGGATATTGTATTCGTTATTAGTTGCACTGATTCTTCGTGATCCACCCAGAGTCATGAATTCCATTGTTACAGAAAAATCTGAAAACAAAATTAACTTCTTTGAAGGCGTTGGCGATCTTTTTAAAAGAGGATCCTTTCTTCTGATGCTTGGTTACTGGGGACTGCTGGGAGTTGTCGGTTGGCTGGTCGTGGGCTGGCTTCCTACATATTACAAAGAGCATTTCAACCTTTCCCAGGGCATTGCAGGTCTTTACGCAACAGGTTATTTATATCCGGCATCAATAGCCGGACTACTGCTAGGTGGTTTTCTTGCAGACAGGTGGAACCGGACCCATAGGTTGGCCAGAATTCATGTTCCTGCTATTGGCCTTTGCATAGCTGCACCTTGTATCTTCTTTGCAAGCAGTACAGCAATTCTTCCTGTTGCAATTGCTGCATTTATGATTTATGCAGTCACGAGATCATTCGGAGATTCCAATATGATGCCAATGCTTTGTATGGTGGCTAATCCGCGTTACAGGGCAACTGGATATGGAATACTGAATTTCTTTAGTACAATTATTGGTGGCATTGCATTGTTTGCAGGTGGGGTTTTACGCGATATGGATATAAACCTGAGTAAGATGTATCAGGCTGCTTCTTTTATCATAATAATATGTGCTTTGTTATTGTTTATGGCAAGGCCAAAAGTATAAAAAAGATACCTATAATATCATGTTGTGTCAAATGCTCGTACAAGAGGAAGGTGATGTGCTTCATTTGATCAAATCTGTCCCCGACTGGTGGCTTGATCCGGATCAGGTAATTCGGTTTTATAAGTTGCCAACTAACTTTGGGAACATCGACCTCTTGATCAAAGGAACAGCCAATTGGGTTTACGTCCTTTTAAAAGGCATCGACCACAACAACCCTGCAAGAAAATAATCATCCATTTGCCGGTGTCGCTTATACTATCTTCTAGGCTCATTAATAATCCTATATTGCTCACAGATATAAAATGTTAGATACACTATTGCTTGTATTTTTTCGAAGCCATCTCAATCCTGGATTCAACAATGTTTTTATTTATAATTTGCTTGTCTCTGAATAAAGATCCAATGGTTATCAAACTAACATAAAAATTTAATTTATACACAGACTTCATAAAAATCGGACCGCTGCTGCAGTTTATCTTTGAAGTGTTCATGACA
>JAFGOZ010000472.1 GCA_016926235.1 Bacteroidales bacterium
AACTCTTTGAAAGGACTGAGAAAGTAGAGGATATGATTGATTATGGTCAAGCTCAATTATGTTTTAATTTTTAGTGGACACTAATGAAGCAATATATCTAACTGAAGAACTTCGAAGGGAAGCAATTAAATCAAGAAATAAACATCTGAAAAGAATATTTGAGTATAAGTCAAAACAAAAAAATGATTGGCTAATAGATGTAGATTACAACATGGGTGACCCATTAATTCTTGTGGCTGTGTATTTCTTATATGAGGGTAGGTTAAATGCAGTTTTAGTGCTATCCGACAAGAATACCTTGGTTCATTATTCATCACATTTCCTTGAGAGGTATAATGAAAGGTTTCTGAAACAGGATAATATTTCCAAATTAGATTTGCTGAAACGATTTCTGCCTCAAAATAATGTGACAACATTTGATATAACTACTTATTCAAGTGGACACAAGGATACGGTCTTTGCAAGATTTAAGGATGGCATTGGGTTAGGTTTTTTTGAGCAACTGCGAAATAATAAAATGGTGTTTCTTAAAACCTATATTTCACCTGAAATGATTAAAAAATATCAGAAAAAGGGTTACGAATCAATCACAGATGCTTTTACAGAGCATTGGGATGAATTCTTAAAAATTAAAGGCAAAGATGCTTAATATTAATTAATTGATATGGGTTGTCATAATTTATAAAGCATACAGATTCTCCATTTGCCCTGAATTAAATTATAATGACTACTACCCAAATAGTTTTTTGAAGAATCCCCTTTTAGATTTCAAAGCATTTGTATCAAACTTAATAGCGCAATCATATGTTTTAGGATTAAGTGTTCTATATCGAATGTTAACTCGTTCAAAAGCCTCATTTCGCTTCTTTGCAATGAAGGCAATAAAAGCATAAAGTTCATCCGTTGTACTTCCTACAAGAGTCCCTGAAAAAAATCCATTATCGTCTAATTTCCCTTTCATTTTGACTTTAGTATATGCATGATTATTTATCATGTTTTCCAACTTCTGAATCTCTTCATTTTTATATCTAAGTAAAAATTTAATAGTCTGATATTTCTTGTCTTCTTTTGTAATTAAGCCAAAGGGTTTTACATGAGTATTAACCATCTTTCTCAAAGCATCCTCAAATACAGATACTTTCACTCCCGCATTGTTAATTCTACTTAAAATATTTTCACTATCATCAATCTCCACAGCAATTGTGCAGAGATAGTAATTATCATTCAGGACATCCTCGAGTTCTAAGTCCATTTCCTTTAATAATGATGGAAGTTGAATTTTCATTGCTATATCCGTATTATAGCCATCAATATTGCTATATTGGAAAATACAATCAACTCCAAATTCTGTACTTAGATTATGAGCAATCTGGGATAAAAATTCTTCAAGTGAATTCATCGATTTTAATTTATTTATTTTGATAGTAGCAAAACCATGGCTAACGCACCATTATGGATAGATTATTGGTTTCTATCGCCTTTATCAAATGTACTAAATTATATATTAATTCATTGAGATTGTGATGGTAACACTTTCAATAATCAGAAGAGCAAGATAAAAGTTCACAAAAAAATAATCAGGAGACAAATAATTGATTGTTTCTTGAATTTCGAGATTATTGAAGAATTCCAAGTACCCTATAATTAAAATCAGCAAAAATTGATACTTATAAAGAGGCAGCACTCTTTTCCTCGCTGCATTCCACCCCATGAAATGAATTACAAGGACTGACTCAATAGTGAACGCCCAATTGATAAAAAAAAGAGACGGCACAATTTCAAAATGTGCCGCCCTTCAATATATTCTACTTTTATTATTTACCAACCATTTTCATGATACAATGATTGAATCTCTGCACCAGTCAACGCTCTTTTATATAATCTTACATCATCTAAGATTCCTTTGTAATAACCATGGTGTGGTGTGCCGAATAAATAATACACTCCAAAAGCAAGGTAGCATCCCTGTGCTGCCCATATATTACCTTCAGCAAAGGTTTCATTTTTAAGTTCTCCATTAAGATATATTTGAAGAGTTTTACTCGCACCATCATATCTTAAAATAACATGATTCCACTGTGTCTGGATGAAATCACAAGAGACCCCAAATTCTGAAGGAGCAGAACCATCAAAATCACTATTGGTAGTAACTCCAACCCCTACGGAGTTTTTGCTTACTGAGGTTTGTATTCTGCCTTGGTTGCCAGTATGTATAGGTAATCCATAATCATCATCTACTCCCCTTTTGAGCCAAAATGACAAGGTCGCAGCCGTTTCATTATCAACGAGACTTGAAGGAGCAATTGCAATGTAATCGTCAACACCATCAAAAGAATATGCACAATTTGCATTCCCATACTTATCTGATGTAAGAGTTGCTCCGTTAACAGTACCGTTATGATTGTTGCCACTGGCATCATTAGCATTTCCTGTAAATGACCAGTACCCTACTAACCCACTTGTTGGCGGTGGTGAATATAGTGTTGTAAATGACTTATCATCGCCATATGTCGTTCCGACAGAATTTACTGCCTTAACTCTGAAATGATATGTTGTACCTGCTGTTAATCCCGTAATGTTTGCACTCACATTAGTATTTGAAGTACCTGTAACAGGACTTGGAGTTGCTGTGACCGTCTGTCCATAACTTGTGGTTGTGCCATATTCAAAAGTTATAGCCGTTGAGGCATTATTTGCATTCACAGAAGCATTCAACGTAGCACCTGTTGCAGTTTTATTGGTTGCGTCAAGTGTTGTAGCCGATGGTGGTAACCCAGTAGTAGTAAATGTCATATCGCTTCCATATGTCGTGCCAACTGAATTTACTGCTTTAACTCTGAAATGATATGTTGTACCTACTGTTAATCCTGTAATGCTTGCACTTACGTTATTTGCTGTAGTACCTGTAACAGGACTTTGAGTTGCTGTGACCGTCTGTCCATAACTTGTTGTAATGCCATATTCAAATGTTACTACTGTAGATGTATTATTTGCATTCACAGAACCATTCAACGTTGCACCTATTGCTGTTCTATTTGTTGCATCCATTGTTGTTGCGGTTGGTGCTTGACCCAAGGTGGTAAAAGTCTTATCCTCACTGTAAGTCGTACCAAGAGAATTTACGGTTTTAATCCTATAATGGTAAGTCGTTGCTGGCAACAGACCTGTTATCTGGGCACTTACGTTAACCATAGCATTTCCTGTTACTGGACTTTCGGAGGCTATGGCAGTACTTCCATAACTCGTTGTTAAGCCGTATTCAAAAGTAACTGTTGTCGATAAGTCATTGGGATTAACTGTTCCATTCAAAGTAGCACCAGTTGCTGTTATGTTTGTTGGTGTCTGAGCCAGACCTGAAGGTGCTTGCCCCAATGTCAAAAATGTCATATTAGCACCATAAGAAGTCCCAACTTCATTTGTTGCATATGCTCTTGCATGATAAGTCGTACCTGCATCCAATCCTGTAAGATTACTTACGAATTGCCCAGTACTATTACCTTCAGTTGTCTTTAAACCCTCTATCGTGGGATTTTCAGTTTTACCCCAGCAAACCCCATTAGCAGTTATAGTTGCTCCACCATCATCGGAAATTACACCACCACTTGTTGCTGTTGTGGTTGTAATATTGATAACGGGGGTTGTAGACAAAGAAGGTTTAGTTGCAGGTTCTTCTTTTTTACAAGCCGTCACAAGGATTAATACAATTACTGGAAATACGAAATATGACTTTTTCATGACTAAATTTATTTTAGTTATTAGTGCTGAAAACGAACCAATATTTATGATAGGAAATGTCTTTACCGAATAATAAGGACTTTAATGTATTAATAACCAGAGATAAAATGATATATCAATACAAATAACTAAATGTGCTTAGAGTTTATTGTACGTTTCATCAAAAATGTTTAGATAAATAGAAAAAAAGAGGCGGCACTCATTGTCTCGCTGCATTTCCTCGTGCTACAAGGAAGTAAATAAGATAGTGCCGCCTCTTATGTATAGGTCTCCCTGACCTGTATAAGAAAAAGGCGACACCTAATCAATGTTCAATTCGCTGTCTGATAAGAAGGAGTCAAGGTATCGCCTTTCAAAATGTCAAATATCGCTGTGTATTAGCAGTTCCCGATGTGAAACCTTGTTAAATAGAAAAAGCACTTAGAAACTGCGAAACACTACTACTAATTTACACCATATTTGAATTATCGTCACGATTTTTATAAAAAATCATCCCATCATGGAAAAAATAACATTCACACGGCAAGAATTGTACGATTTGGTCTGGGCAATGCCAATTACAAGACTTTCAATGAAATATGGTATTTCATTTCACAAACTAAGAAGTACCTGCAAAAAAATGGATATTCCAGTCCCAGATTATGGTCATTGGATGAGAGTTCAACATAAAAAGCCAGTGGATATTAAACAATTATCGAATGAGTATAAAGGAGATACTGAAGTGACCTACGAACTTGGTGAGGTTGTTCCCGAAGGTAAAGGTGAAGTCTTAGGGGTACGAACCAGATTAATCAAAGAAATAAATACAAATCATAGTTTACCAATTAAAGTATCTTCCAGACTTAGAAATCCTGATAAACTGATAATTGATGTCAAAGATGATTTGGAATCAAAGGCAAATCGTTATAGAAATTATAACGACTTAATAAATTCTTCAGGCGGTTTGCTTGATATCACAGTTGCTCCCAAAAATGTTCCAAGGGCATTAAGATTTATGGATGCCCTGATAAAACTATTACACGAAAGAGGGCATGATGTAAAGATAACTGGCAGAGGAACATGTGCAATCGTATTCGATGAGGACATTAATATATGCTTACAGGAAAAACTTCGTATTGAGGAAAGCAAGAATAGTTATGGTTGGAATAGCAGGAATTACTTCCCTTCAGATGTTTTAACATTCCGAATGTGGAAAAATTACAGGCATCGTCAAAAAGTATGGGGAACTGGAAAACATAACATTGAAGAGTTATTGCCCGATATTCTGGCAAGTCTTGAAATATTAGCGAAAAAGGAAATTCAAGAAAGAATTGAAAGAGAAAAACGTTGGAAAGAACAAGAGGAAAGAGAAAAGATTGAAGAAGAAAAGAGGGAGC
>JAFGOZ010000054.1 GCA_016926235.1 Bacteroidales bacterium
ATTAAAACAATTCCTCAAATTTTATATACAAATGAAAATATAGTTATACAAGCTTTTGGAACATTCACACAATACTACATTGTGTTTAATTACGATCAACTGGTAAGAATAATAAATAAGGATAAAATAAATCAATCTGACAATCCCAAAACATTAGATACAATACTAATTCATGAGTTAGGTCATATTCGCTCTGGTGATGTTTGGAAACTTGGCCTTTCTGAAAAAATCCTCAAAATTATTCTAATATATTCAATACTACAATTACTTTTAATCTTTGGTAATAAATATAATTTAAGTAGCCTCCTTTTATTAAGTCCTCCCGAAAGAGCATTATTTATATTCGGGTGGGTAGGGTTTGTTGCTTTCATACTTTTATCGATTTATATACTGTGTACGATAGGAAACCTGCGTGAATATTTCGCTGATGAAATTGGAGTTTCTCAATTATCCAATTACGGATCTGGTTTTCTTAACGCTGCCTTAGATGTGTCAATAGATCAAAACGAATTCAATTCACTATCAGTAACAAGTCCAAGGTTTTTAGGAAATGCCGATACAACTCGGAGATCTATTGTTTTAAAATCTGGCAAATATCCTAGGGAAAAAATCAAGCAATTAGTGCTTATTGGTGGACTATCAATAGGCATGGCAGGTTTTTTTGGAGAAGATGGTCTTGAAATTTTGACATGTGGCATTATATTAGGCGGCCTATTCATGTGCTTTTTATATTTACTACCGGGATTTTCAGGAAACAATCGAGTAACAAACTATTCTCCCTGGCAAGTAATTAAAATCGTTTGTATATTTTGGATAGGCATTACTTTTATGCTATTATTCAAAACTCTTCTTGTTCAATTAATTCTTTGGCTTAACAATGTATACCCAACTATTCATGTACAGTTCCTTCTATCTGATTTACAAATCATTGGACTCGTAACTATATACGCTTTACTTCTAGTTATCGCATTGTATGGATCGATAATGATATTTCAGTTATTCATAGACAAGTTTTTCAAAAGGTCACCCCAAAAAATAAGACTTACTTACATAACATTTTTGTCTATTGTATTCGGAAGTTTGATATTTATTGTGCTAGATATGGGATTTAAATTGATGATTTCTTTAATAACATAAATTTATCCTAATCTCTCAAAAAGAATAGGTTTAGTGGAGAGAATCATGCGAGATTGGTATAAGATACTTCTAGGAATGTTTCTTATAATTACTAGTGGGCTGATAGTAATTTCGATTGAGAATCAAGACTTTCCTATTGGCTTAATACTTATATATGTTAACATTTACCCTATAGCAGTACTATCATCTTTTTGGCAAACATTACTCCTTTTGAGTTTATTAACTTTTGGCATTTATCTGATATTTAGTTCAAATTTTATTGAAAAATATCGCTTTTTGATATTAATTATTTGGTTGTTTTTATATTTCACCAATATCGTTTATCGGATACTGGTAAACAAACAAGTGGTGTTAAAAGGTCTACGTTTTGCCAATTTGACTGATTCCATCCACCTTTTTCTCTTATTAGGTTTGGTAGGAATTTTAGTACCTATATTAACAATGGTTGACAAAAGAATGGACATTTATTTAACAACAATTGGTCTTGTTGTTCCTAATATCTTCAACCTTGTATTGATCCTTGGACCAGAATACCCAATAATGGATTCGTTACTACAAAAAATAAAATCATCTGTAACATCGGTATCTATAATATTTCTGTTTGTTGGAACACCGATATTACTATTAAATACAATTAAGAATCTCAGGCAAGAACTAATCTATCAAAAAAATCAAACCATCAACAAAGAAATGTAATGAAAAATAAAATTGTTACAATTCTACTTATACTAACATCTTCCCTTATCCTTTTGTTCACTATAGCCTATTTGACAACATCTAGTAGCATTGTGACCTACGGAAATTCAATAATATATGCTCTCTATTCCATTGTTGAAGATGAACATCCGATTAAAGTTGTTCAGTACAACTTATATGAATGCCGCAATACGGATACAAAATATAAAAACTGTTGGGGAGTGGTTGAATTACACAATAATGATAGCGAAAACGCATTTATTGGAGATGGTGCTATTGTTTTTTATAATGATCTGGGGCAAGATGTTGGGTTATTTTACTTTGATCGAGCTTTAATTCCAGAAGGTTCAAGTATATGGGTTACTGATCGGGAACTACAAAATAGCAGAGAATCTTTTAGTATTGCTGATAATAAAATAAGCACTGCACGAGTGCATTTCTCTAATTTGCTAAGAAAATCCACTGACACTACAACAGTAAATTCCAAATGGAAAATTGAATTAATAAATCACAGGGTTGAATTCCATGATTTTCCTAAGCATACATCCACAATCAAGGTCATTAATCAAGGCAATGAAATATTATTTAATTTTAAGGTTTTAATCTCAATTTATGATCAAAAAAACATGTTAGTTGATATTGGTTGGTCTGAGGAACCAGGAAAATGGCAAACCGGTATTAATATATCTCCCTCAGAAGAAAAGGTGCTGGAAATTCCATCATTATCAATATCAAATTCATGTACTGGGCCAAAGGATTTACAAGGTTATAAATTAGTAGTACATACTGAAGCAATATCAAGATCAGGCCATCCTTTAAGTAAAACAATAATATTCGAACCAAATATAAAATAGGACTATTCTAATTAGTTCTTGGCTCAAAACTCAAGAACTACGGCATAAAAATGCTCTAACATCAATCGAGCAGGGTATATGCAAGATAGCGGATAAGGTCTTCCGCAAAAGTCACC
>JAFGOZ010000473.1 GCA_016926235.1 Bacteroidales bacterium
GCTGTTTTTCCAACCATACTTTTTGGTTCCGGCAAGGATCGCTTCCAGAATAAGATGAAAAAAACCGAGTTAATAAGGATCAACTAATTATGAGCGAAGAAGAATTTAACCAATGTGAAAAAGGCAAAAAGGAATACGCTAAATTACTTGAAGAAACGTATTTGAATGATTCCAAGACAATAAAAATATAGTTATTGGATTTAGATGAAAGAATAAGAGGTCTTGACACAAAAGCAAAATTGTTAGGACTTCAAACTGAAAATATTAACGACCAATTAAGTTCTCATCGTAACATTCTTGATAGTATTATTGAAGTATTAGAAATGAAGCAATAAAAAGTGCTGTGTCTTATAATAGTCTGGTAGTTATCTGAAATATTAATGAAAGAGTATTTAAAAGGGTTTATGGTCTAGCTTTTTTGGTGAAAAGGACTACACCAATACTGAAATGATAAACTTCACTTTTCATATTCTTGCTATTGTATTTGAGGAATATATGTACCGTCTTCTAAACGATAAAACTCATCCTTAGATTTTTTTAATTCAATACTCATATGGTGTAACAATTTATCGGCTTCAAAATTTGCATTAAAGAAAGAAGGTCGTAGGTATTGTGACGGTCTATGATAATGTGCAAAATGATATTGTTTAAACCATTTATTTAACTTTTCATCCATATACACTACCTCTACAATGAGATAAAAGTCGTTAATATACTTTTCTGGTATTTCTATATCTGACATACCAATACTTTCTTCATCTGGTGCTATATCATCTGTTCCTTCGCATTCCCCTATTGAAACCTTTTGAAAGTTATCATAAAATATGAAACTTCTTGATTTAGTATTAATTGCCCATCTATTCCCATCATTTCTCATTGTTTCCCTTAATTCGAATACTATATTACCGTTTAATAGAGTATCGGTAATTGTTCTGTCTGAATCAAAATTGAAGTATGGCCTATCTGAATCAATATTTTCTTTCTGAGTATTTTTTAAGACCGATAGTTGTCGGTCATTTATAGTTTGCAAATCTCTTATCACTTTAACCAGACTATCATTCAACGCTTTTTCGTAATTCATTTGAGCATTAAATAAGCTGTCTGACTTTTGAAGTTGTAAATTAAAAGTGCTATCTGCATATATTGCGTTATCTCGGAATTGCAGATTAGCATTATGAGTTGCCCATACAGTAAATATTAATGCACTAATTGCAACAAGCAATTCAAGCTGTTTAGCACATAATTTCAAGAATCTAAGAATTGCTGCCAATGCTGACTTTAAGAATTTCTTCATTGCTGTTTAGCTTTATACATAACAATTTGATAACCAAAGGTAATTCAAATGACTATAGAATGTTCAGAATGTTGATAAAAGTGGATAACTATTAGCTGCTGTTGAACTTATCCACAGTACCCAAACCCATCATTGCTGTAACAAATCCAAGCATATACATAATGGTTTGGTTGTCGTATTTAAAGAATGCCAAAAACAACACCGCTACGAGTGCAATTATTGCCATTACTCTTTTGCTTGATACACCTGACTTTGCTGTAATTAATTGTTTTAAAAAATCTCTCATAATTATTTTATAATATGCTGGTCTAATTTTTTTTCTATACTCTGCAGACTTTCTTTGATATTCTGAATATCGGCATTATACTGTGTTTGGTCTACCTTGCCATTCAAAATGACCTTACAGGTATTAATTTGCTCCTGTGTTTGTCCTGCTTTTGCGCTTGCATCCATTTCAAATGCCATAATTGAACTGAAAAGACTATTGAAGATGAACAAGCTGAACGCTGGAAAAGACGAATTGTAAAAGCTACAACGGAAGTTGTAATGAATAATGCTCTAACAAAATCTAAAGCTGAAGAGATTTTAATTGTTTCTAATCAAAAAATGTTGACTGAGGCAACAAAAAAGTATTTGACAGAAGGTAAAAAATAATCTACGTACAAGGCCGGTCATACGCAATTGCCGAGTTGAGGGGTTCCTAATGTTTGCCCTTTTGATTATCTTTCGATTAACACGACACGAAAGCGCCCTGAAGCGGCAACTGCGAATACGTGCGGACGTCGTAAATGGCTGATTAAATACTAAAGATCCTCAAATATGAAAAACCTATTATTACTTTTTTTCTCGTTCATTCCGTTCGCCTCAAATGCGCAATTGACATTTGAGCCACAAGCGTATATTCCGGCGGATGTTGACCACCGTTCCGGCGCAAGCTGACCACCTGTTCCGGCCATATTGACCACCTGGGATGCATTTAGCTGGTAATAATTTATAAGTCAGTTATATAATGGCATTACAGAGTGGTCAAATATGCCAGAACGGCATATTGACCATCAACATGAGCCATTCCGGCACATATTGACCACCCCCGCTAAGCCTAATTTTCAATTACGCTTTTAATAATACGCAGTCTGTGACTACCCTTCGGACAAAATGATTTCAATAATAAGAAAAGTGAAATAGTGATAAAAGAAAGACCCAAAATAGGGACAAGGGACAAGGGACGAGCTTGCCTGCCGGCCAGGCAGGGGATGAGTAACGATCAATCGGACTAAAATACATAATTGTACAATATTTGTATTAAGCTTATCTTTGCAGCATGACAAAAAAAGAATCACATATAGCCAAGCTTATCGGTTTGAGGATCAAAAGTCAGGACCCGGGAGCTGAAGTAATTCTTTTTGGATCACATGCCAGGGGACAGGCAAATGATGAATCAGACTGGGATGTGTTGGTACTGATTGACAGGCCCAAAACAGACAGGTCCGTTGAGGAAAAATACAGAAACGAAATGTTTCAGCTTGAATTGGAATTGGGTGAGCCCATTTCAACTTTCGTATATTCTAAGTCTGATTGGGAAACCAGGTTTTATCATACTCCTTTGTATCAGAATGTAAAAAAAGAGGGTATCAGATTATGACTGGCTCACAGGAGGACTATATTCAATACCGGCTTGACAGATCAGAAGAGATATTCCAGGATGCAAAATTGCTGGCTGATAATAAAAGATGGCGATCATGTATTAACCGGTTGTATTATTCTTCCTTTCATTTGATTAGTGCACTTCTCTTTCAAAATGGAATTACGCCAAAATCACATGATGGTTTAAAGACAAAATTCCTTCAATATTATATTAAAACAGGAAAGATTGATATTGAATATGGCAAGTTGTATTCCCGATTGATTGATTGGAGACAAGAAAGTGATTATGCTGTATATGTTGATTTTACTGAAGAAGATGTTATACCTCTAATTAACAAAGTGGAGGAATTGAATAAGATCCTGATCAATCACATTAAGTTGGGGAAATAGAGTCCATCTGTTGCCAAAAAACGACCCGGAACAATCCGGACCGGACCATAATACATCATTGAAATTTATATCAATCAACCCAATTATCCCCCAATTCAACCCATCCATGCCCGACAAACAAAGAAGATTTGAAATATTCATGGTGATCCTGACAGGATTGGGAAAGATCCTGTTTGTGGATGTGCTGGATGTGAAATTCATATACATTGTTGCAGCAATTTCATTTTGGGTTGTCTATTTCATCTGGCGGGTTTCAAAAATTAAGGAATTGATCAAATACTGGGGCCTTTCGTTTTCCAATGCCAAAGAAACTTTTAAAATAGTAGCGCTTGTGGGCGCTGTGGTGCTGTGTGTTTTTGTTATCTATGGTATGTACAGCGGCACCCTCAGGTTTCCCCCGCTAAGCGTAATTTGCAATTACGCTTCAATTAAAACGTAGTCTGCGACTACCATTCAGACAGGCTTGAGATTAAATAACAGCTACAAAGGCATACCCACACTCCTCCTACCTGCCGGTAGTCAGGCGCTACATACCAAAGGTTGCAATAGAATGGTATTTTTCTTAAGTAACA
>JAFGOZ010000055.1 GCA_016926235.1 Bacteroidales bacterium
ACTAGTTCCCGTTTCTCCGCAGGCCTTAGAGTTTTTTTTCGATTACGTCCTTTAAAACAGTTATTTGTAATGCCTGTTCAGCCACTATCTTCTTGTATTGGGATAGTTCATGCTCCAACTCCTTGAGTTTTTTCAATTGGTTTACGTCCATCCCTGAATACTTTGACTTCCATTGATAAAACGTTGGCTGACTAATACCATGTTCCCGGCATATGTCCGAAACGCTTTTACCTTGATCCTGTTCACTCAGGATCTTGATGATCTGACCTTCTGTAAATTTTGTTGTTTTCATTCTCCCAAAATTAACGATTAAACTATATTTTTAATCGCTACTATTTTTGGGGGAGCTTTCAGAAGGATAACTATACTACTTTTTTGAAAAACTTTTGATTATTCTTGTCTCTTTTATGATATTATTTGCAATATTTTGATAGTATCTTTTTCATCTCTGTTCTGATTTCTTCTATAGCTCTAGATGGCACCTTCACTTCTTTATTTAGAATATCTTCCGCTATTTCGCGGGCTTTATAATTCTGGCCTGTTTCAAAATAAAGTTTTGCCAATAGATAATGAGGATAAAATTTATGTGGCTCCATATATATAGCGTGTTGATATGCTGCCTCAGCTTTACCATACTGCTTTATACCTTTATAAGCGTCACCAAGGGTTGTATATAATATATAATCACTTGTAAAATTCCCAGCCTTTTCAAGTACTTTGACCGATTCTTTGTTGTTTCCATCCATTTGCAAACTTTTACCATACTGCTGCCATAGTGTTCCATTAAAAAAGAAAGATGCAGTGATTTCCTTATAATCAATATTTGCATTTGAATAGTTGGTAATGGCATAAAAATAATTTGCCTCATTCCAGTAGATGTAATAGGGAGTCTTCTGTAAACCTAATAAATAAGGTAAAGCCAAAGCCAATGATAGACATGCAAGAGAAAATCGAATAAAAAATGTATTCATTTTAAGATTGTAGCACCAAGTGCTGCAGTTGCTTGTGGCAATTGCAATAAGAGTAAAAAACAATATCAGGGTGGGTAGCGAATAAAATGGAAAAGAGATTGCAGCACTTATCAATAAGGAACACAATGAGAATACTGCTAATAAGTATTTTTCTCTACTGAATAAACTCGTCTCATTGAAGAAATCATTTTTAGTGAAAGAATGAAAAAATGTAGGAATGAAATAAAAAATCGAAACAATAACTGTTAAAAATAAGAATAATCCGACAATTCCTACCTCAGATGCTATTTCAAAAAATTCATTAAAAGCATATTTTGTATTACCAGCAACAAAACTTTTAGGCCCCACCATTTCTTCTGGATGATTGCGAAAATATTCAGCCTGCCAGTTATTGTATTCGGCTTCAAAACGGCCCAATCCATAGCCAAACAGTGGTTTTTCTGCAATTTTGCCAAGAGTAACCTCCCAAATAAAAAGTTTACCGTTTGCCGAATCTCTTTTTATATGATACAACCCCATTCCAAGCAATGTAATAACTGCTATGGCCAATATCACTGCAATAATTCGCTTGTAAAAGTTATTTAATAATTGCTTTACATGTTGCAAATATTGAAATCTGCATTGCAAAACAACAAAGCTGCCTACCAAAACTCCTAACCAGGCTGCACGGATCATTGTTGCAGGAAGAACTAATAAGATTGCGATAACGGTTGAAAGAGAGAGGTAATATATGAACGAAGGAATGAAACAACTAAGAAATGAAAAGAAATTCAGTGAAGTTGTGAAAGATTGAAAAGATAAAGGATTAAGAGACCTCCTCCTTTTTACTATTTTTTCTTTATTTGCTTTGTTTTCCTTTCTTTCATTGAGTTGATTAAAAAGTACTTTTCCAAGCGCTAAAGGAAATACTCCAGCCAAATAAAGTGCATAGGGTGCCGGGTTTGAAAAAGTTCCGGTAATTTTGAAAATATTATGCAGACTGGGATATACTCCGTACAATTGTAATAAACCATAGATGGCCTGTAGAAAAGCAGAAAGAATAAATAAAAAAATCAAAAATGAGATAACGAACGAATTAACTGCATTCATTCCAAAAGTATTTTTATTATCTTCATCTTTGATTACACTTTTTACAAAGAAATATACTACTATCACTCCTGTTAAAACTTGTAATTTGTGATTGTGCAAAAAAGGTGTATAAGGAGTAAAAATTGCACGAATTAAGCACCATGCATAAAACAATAGTAAAAATATATCTGTAATATTCAGATTTACTGCAAATCCTCCTTTGTTGAATAATAAACTAATGGTCCAAAATAAAAGCATGGATGCCACAACACCGAAAAACCATAATTCCTTAGATACAACAATTCCATCATACAGATTATTTGAAAAAGTAAAAGGTGTAATAAAAAGCAATCCAAGGATGAAACATGGAATATAACAATTTAATATTTGTTCTTTAGTAAACAAAAAAGTAACCTTTATTCTAAAATAGTTAACCAGACGATATAATCCTATCAGTATTAATAAAAGAAATATTTTCGGGTGCCAGAAAAATTTAAGCGGTCAAAATATTAACTCATAAGGATCAACTAAATTGTTGATCCTTATTAACTCGGTTTTTTTCATCTTTTCCTGGAAGCGATCCTTTCAGGAACAAAAAAGTATGGTTGGAAAAACAGCCAAAAAATTAGGTCAAAAAATTCCTGCTGTTTCCAGTTATACCGCAGGTTTGTACTAAAATAACTATATTTCAAAATGATAAAAAGTAACGTTATTAATATGGCTTACTTATTATGAATAAAGTAACGCTTATCAGTCTTTTTAAGTTTTACTAAAATTAGTTTGAATAATTAGTTATTTAAAGAATATTTATAACCTTTATAAGGAGCTCCTAATCCGTTTGACGAGTTTCCATGTCAAAGTCTATACTTTTGCTAAGAAATGAATAACAATCTTGGATTTCAAAAATAGGATATACAAGCATTTAATATTTGTACTTTATAATAACTGTGAAATAGCTTTCCTTATAAAGAACACTCCTAACCATTCTTCTATTAGTCTTTAATTTGTTTCAAAAGGTTAAGACGAAATATAAATGGTCTATATATCGACCTGAGTGGTAATTTCATTTGTGCTTTATCATAGATTGAACCCTGATATGCTAGAATATTTAAGTGTTCGGAAGATTAAGTTAATATTTACTGAATTTCATTAGTGGGCGTTTAAAACCCACTAATTGGAAATTTTTTAATCTAACAGTACTTTACATGATTTCCAGAATTATGCAATTTGAACAAAGAAGTTCCACAATTGAATCAGGTAACAGTTATCCATATAATTGATAATATTTGTATTTCAAGCTTTCAGATACTTCTCTTTACTAGGCAAACAATACGAGAACATCATCTTTAAATAGCTCATATTTTTTTTAAAGAAAATCAAGCCTTTGGCTACTGAAGGTATTCTTGAGCTTCCATAGAATAATTTCGAAATTCTAAACGAATTTTGAATTATTTATAGAAAATTCTATATTTGTGTAAATAGTTTGTGGGATTTGTGAGGTTAGGTAAGTTTATTGTAAATTTAAGTCATATTTATGGATTTCTTATTTCATCAAGGTAAACCTTTCTTGTTGAAAACATGGAAAGGTATCCGACGGATTGAACCTTCTGAAATTGTTTTTATTCAAGCAGAACAGCAAGGTATATCTGTTACATTAATTAATGGTCAGATTTGCGAAAGTCCTTCTAGTTTATTAGCTATTTCTGAGGATCTTGCAAAGCTTACATTCTTTCGCATACATCGTAAATTTCTGATTAATGTGACTTACGTTTGTGAATATCTGAGTTTGCATTCTATGGTTAGAATACAAACTGAGCAGGTCAATATTCAGTTGCCGGTTTCAAGAAGGAATAGAAGTGCATTTATCTGCTTTTGGCAATCTATCTACCAACAGGAACAAGTTGCATAGGTGTTTGATATTCTGATGATGTAAGACGGACCTCATGTTAATATCTGGTATAAAAAGGAGTGTTATACTGCTAATAGCATTAGCAAGCTTATCAAATAGCTGTACTTATGTTCCTATTGAAGTTAGAAAAGTACTAAAAAGAGCAAGCTCCAATAGGGCAGAACTGCAAGCTGTTATTAACCATTATCAAAGTCCATGTGACTCTCTAAAACTAAAAGCAGCTTTTTTTCTTATTTCCAATATGGAGGATAAGTATTCTGTTAGTAGTGACATCTTGGATGAATATTACAAAATATTAACTGAAGTAAATACACTTAAAAGAAATTCGATTAGTAATGATTCATTGAATAAGATTGTTATAAGCAAGATTGATTCTATCAATCGCTTTAAAGGAGGTATAAATTATGCAAATCTAAAAATTGAACAAGATCTGTTTACTGTAACTTCGGAATTTCTTATTAGTAATATTGATCATGCGTTTATGGTTTGGGAAAAGCCTTGGGCAAGACATGTTAACTTCAAGGATTTTTGTGAGTTTATTTTGCCCTATCGTATACACAATGAGCCTCTAAGCGATTGGAGAGAGCATTTCTATAATGAATTGATAAGTTTTCAGGATTCAGTAAAAGACAAGTCTAACCCCAAAGAATTAGTTCTGAAAATAAGTGACTTTCTATATAAAAAGTGGAATCATTTCAATAGTTATTCAGGTAAGGGTTTCTATCCTGATTTAATTGAAATGGAAAAATGCAATGGGGGTGATTGTAATTATCGATATTTCTTATTTACCGGGATGTGTAGGAGTATTGGACTTCCTGTCGCCATTGAAAGCACACCACAATGGACTACCAGTACGAAAGGTCATGCATGGAATGTAGTACTGGATATTGATAATAGTCTGCGACCATTTAATGGAGGTGAAGACAATCGGCGTTTCTATGATAAAAATTTTGTTCCACTTGGTGATGGTAGTTTGGTTTGCACGAAAGTATATCGTCAAACCTTTGCTCAACAGAAAACTTCACTTCCATTTTTTGCCAAAATAGATAACTCAACACCTGAAATATTTAGAAGCACAGATTTATTGGATGTTACTGAGAATTATGGTTTCAACAAAACCGAATGTATAATTAAGATAGACAAAAAATATAATAATAAGGTTATATATCTATTTGCTTTTGATTACGGTGAAAGTCTTAAAGCAGTGGCATGGTCAAAGGTAAAAAATAATTCTGCCAATTTTGGTTTTGTCGGATTGCCAGCTTTCTATATTCCTGCCGTTTATATTGATAACACGGTCAGATTTGTTCATAATCCGTTAGTATTACCGGTTGATGAAAAACACCGGCATGAATATGCTCCTAAACTTGACGTTACGGGTAAAGTAAAACTCTATAGAAAGTATTACTTAACCGGTGAGTTTGTAGAATATGCAAAAGGCATGCTGGGTGGAATTTTCGAAGGTAGCAATAAACCTGATTTTTCTGATGCTGAAGTATTATATAGTGTTGATAAGATAGCTAAGGGATTTGAAGAGGTTAAAATTGAATCTTTAAATAAGTATAGGTATTTCAGATATTTGTCAAACGAGTTAAATGATGTTAGGGTTGCGGAGATTGAATTTTGGGGAATAGATGACGATTCAGAAGAAAAGAAGCTTTTGGGCGAAATTTTGGGTTTTACACCCAAAGTAGACTATTTAAATGATACGAAATTTGCGAATGCCTTTGATGATAACATTAGAACAAATTTCAATGCCAATAGAGGCTCTTGGGTTGGAATTGATTTAGGGCAGAATCGTAAGGCCAGAATTACACGAATTTGGTTTTTGCCACGTAATAATTATAATGAAATTGAAAAAGGACATAATTATGAATTACTCTATTTAGCTGATGGATGGAAATCCCTCGGTACCCAGGTAGCCGATAAACACTACATTGAGTACGATGATGTCCCTAAAGATGCTTTATTATTATTGAAGGACCTTACTGAAGGTCGTGAGGAAAGGGTATTCATGTATGATTTTGACCATAATGAACAATGGTGGTGGTAATGGTGTAATGATAAATTTTGGGGAAATCTTACTTGCCTTATTATTTTATATTCAATGGAAAATATTCTACATAATCATAGAAAACTTGTGAGGGCAATTTTGATTTATCTACTTTTCCCATCCAATTGATTATAGAATCGTTATTATAAGGTAAAGCAGCCCAATGGTTCATTCTGATATTCATTGGCTCATTTATCAATATTTCATTTTCAGTATGTACTGGTTTATTGTCAACTAACCATGTAATAGAATCTTTTGTCCATAATATGCCGTAAATATGGTAGTCTTCAGCTGAATTAAATTCCAAATTGTGAGTATATTTCTTGTAGTTGTGTATTCTACCTCCTTTCTCAAAATAATGGACTGTAAATTGTACAGCATTCAAATCTTTTCCAAGAAATTCCATATCAATCTCTTTATGCTCCCAATCATTAGGATGCCATTTGTTCATAAGGAAAAATGAACTTACGGTACCTTTAGCTATGTTATTTTTCATGCTAACTTGAAACTTTCCATATAAGAACGAATATCTGGAACCAATTTCTCCTCCTATAAAAGGTTTCCCTTTTTTCTTAGTGTTGTGATCAACTGTAATAACAAGTTTCGAATTGTTCAATTCAATCTGTGAATCACTCATATCACAACCATTCTCCTGGAAAGAATATTTTTGAATAGTCCAGTTATTTAAGCTGCTATTGCCAAAATTTTCTATAAAAGAATTCATCCCTTTTTGTGAATAAAAATTATTCGACTGTTCAATTATATTTCCTTTATTTGATTGAGACATGGAATTATAGATAATTACGCTGGTAATTATCACAACACTAATGGTTAGTAACAAGGTTTTGCCTTTTTTTAAAGAAAAAGCAATAGACATAATTACAAAACCGAAGATTAGAAAAACCAGTATTAGGTTATATGAAGTTATTCCTTTATATGCAATATATCCTGCCGCAAATAGCATTCCAGCAAACAATACCAATGCCAAAAGCAATTCCAGCAATACAACTAATATGGCCAATATATTAACA
Source organism: Bacteroidales bacterium (assembly GCA_016926235.1). The sequence goes on from JAFGOZ010000055.1 coordinate 7,033, forward strand.
GGCAATAATGAATTATACCAGAATTTATTCTTCATTGTTTGTTGTCAAATAATTCATAAAACTTTCAAATTTAACCGTTTGTCCTTCTTTTGAAAGTAAACAAGAGCAATATTTAAAAACATCATCTTGAATGACATAACGAAAGTAAAGAGCATAATTAACAAAACAAGTATTTTTAGAGGAACAGGTTCAAAATTAAATTCAAGGACAAAGTATAATGTAGTAAGCAGAGAACTAATAATAAATAAAATTATCCATAATACTATTGTTGGATTCCTTTCAAACCTGATAACGGGTATCTTAGGTTTATAACGCCAGTTTAATATGATAAAGCCAGAGAAAATTAATACTGAATTGAATAACGCCCAAAAATATTGCCATATTCCAATATTCCTTAGCGATATAATTGAAATGGTATTTAACAGTAGCAGAAAATAAATCCCATTATTAGCGCTATGTATTAATTTCCCTGATTTATTGGCGACCCACTTTTTGGGTGTGATTTTAAAGATGCCTTTTAAATATCCTATAACGGCAGGAACTGTAATAATAGGTTCAATTAACACCAGCCTCAATGCCGCAAATATTGACACCTTATTAATGACAATGAAGAACATGGTAAATATTACCAAGAAATTAAAAATTATCACTGGAATAATTAAGCTTGCATGGAACTTTCCAGGCAGATAGCCTGCATTAATGAGTGCAGAAAACAATAAAGGATAGCATAGAAGAATGAAGAAAATAAATCTGTAGGCAATTCCTGAAGCCGTCAGGAAAAATGTTCCTGAAAACTGCTTATTAAGAATGAGCTTTCGCTCACCCTTTATAAGACTTTTAATTAATGCAGGCAAAAGTAAATGAAAAAACACTTGGCCGGAACCCTGCATCCATCTTTCCATTTGCTTAATCTTACCATTGAGATCAACCCCTTCGCCAATGACATGAATTCTTTCTGTTATTTGTCCAGGAGTATTATTATTTTTCTTCTTGCCAAATAATGATGAGCATTGTTGAATCAGCGCCAGGTATCCCTGACCAAAATCTTCACTGGAAAAATCAACCAGAAATCCTCCAGTATCTGTGAAACTATTATTTCCATCAACAAAGTTGAAAATTGTACTTGTTCCCCTTGGAAAGACGTAATAGCGTGGCCAGTTTCTTCCATAAGTGGCTTCAAAAAACAACATTGATTCAGCGTCAGCTTTTTCAGCATGAGTAACATTATCATAGAGTCCTTTAAATAATAGAGGAGCCTGCAGATAATCCAAATCTTCCGATACAATCTTTTTGTGAGCAATCAATGCATAATCTGGAAAGGAGAAGTAATCATCATCCATTGTAAGATAGTATTCTTTACCAGCTCCTTCAATTATATTTGGTATAGCCCTGTTTTGGTTACCGGCTTTTAGATGTTGCCGGGCATGAATTCTGTAATAATTATAACCGATTTTTCTACAGAGTTCCCTTTCTTTAAGGGAAACTTCAACAAGTGATGAGGATGACGATATATTATGGTTAATTTTTTCTTGATCCCATATGAGAAGTTTGTTAATAATCATTTTGTTATGTAACTTCTCACAATTTGCATTATGCACATGATGAGCTAAAGTAAGTTGAGGAAGATCAAAATTTAAATTGGTGTTAAAGGAAAACAAGCTTCTTTTGTCTTCGAGTTTTATTGAGTAAAAAGGTACTAGTTCCTCAAATAATGGATAAATGAAATCACTATATTCAGGATATTCGTTTCTGAATAATAAACTTAAAATTTTCCCTTCATATAATAAAAATTGAAAAAAAGGATGTGTAGTAATTGAAAAAACATTGGTTATATTCAGATCACTTTTAAAAAATGATTCACTTGCATATGCTTCATTAATTTTATCACGAATGCTTCTTAATATACGAAGAGTCTGCTGTGAGTTAAATGATTTTAATGATGAAATCTGATCATATAACTTTATCATTGCCTTCAGCGGATTGTCAACCAGTAGTGCATCTCCTTGAATGTGCTCATATTCTGCTGAATTGAGACACATGTATTTTTCATAATAATTATTGCAGACAAAAAAGGGCTTATAGCGCTCTTCATGAAAAAGTTGAATTGCATTTTTACTTCGATTCCTGAATAGCCTAACATTATTAAGTATCTCGAAATAATCCTTCAAGTACAGTTGATATTGAATATCCGGGAACTCAGGTGTAAGCTCCAATTTATCGCAAAATAATTTTACTTGCGTATTAATTGTCAGATATTCATCTTTCGAGAAGAAGACGGTTGCCTTATCGAGTAAGGATCCAGTCCCGAGATAGTATGCTAATAATAGTCGTGAAGTAAACATCTCGTCTGATAGTTTACTAAGGCTCGTTATTGATTCCCGCATTAACATATTAATACAGGAAAACTTAAAAAAATCCAGATATATATACTTACGCCATATAACTTGATCAGAGGTTTCATTGACCAAAAGACCCTTTTCGAAACCATTAATTTCTTTTGCAGTAATATGTATGCAGAAAAGTTCTTTGAACAATTCTTTCAAACCCTCATCAGGTATTTTTTGAGTAAAAGTGATAGCATTTTTGTAAAACCTGCTTAATTGATGAAATTCCGCCTCTGAAATCGGCAATGAATAAGCATCAAGTCCGCATATACCATATGAATATCTCAATGCCACTTTCAATCTTTCAGGGCAATCTTTCAATAGTTTCATTAACAAAGCACTTTCTCTCAAATGCTTTTCACGTTGCTCATCTTCAGAATAGGTATACTTTTCCTTCCCCCAAATACCCCAATCATGTGAATGAAGTCGGCCCTTTATAAGATCCTTGCTATAATCTTCGTTCAAATACATAAACTCCAAATTGTTTCTGTGTAAAAAGTCTAAAATTTAGTTCCTCCGCTATCTTAGCAAAAGCTTTATCAGGATTGAAAATTTTAATATTATGTCTTAACAAGGATTCTTGTGTATTTCTGTCGATGTAGCTTTCATTTGTACATATCCATTGATGATTGCTTGCTATGTGAGAATTGACATGTGTATGTAAAGGTAGGGAAATGAATATATACCTAAGTTTTGTAGGAATATTTATTTCATCAAAGTGTCGAGTAACATCTTTCAAGTAAATATCAGGCCTTATAGAAACATGCTCAAGTACATGATTAAACACAATACATTGATATGACTTTTTAATGTCCTTTATGTCCTTCATTAAGCTCAGTTCAATATCGTGAAATAATAAAGGCTTGGTAATTTCATAGCTATCTACTTTTATGCCGTAATCTCTGGCAATTTTAGCAAAAGAACCTTCTCCGCATCCAATGTCTGCAATTCCAAAATTAATACCTCTCAGTTTGAGCCATTCAATTTCATATCCATAAATACTTGAGAACAAATTGGTATGTGAATATTTAGGGTTTTGAACATCTTGTTCAGGAGATGTGTCATAACCCAATGTGATGTTCCTTTTAATTTTTGAAAATGTATCTTCAACTACATATCGTAAATACTCCGCTTCATTTCCTATGTTCAATATCCTCATACAAATTTGTTTGGCAACAGATAAAACCTTTTCTCGTGGGCAACCAAGTTCGATTAATTGAGATCGTAAATGAAAGAAATTATCTCTATTGATTTCGTTAGCCTTTAATAGAGGTATGAACTTGCCATTACTATTTTTTTCAACAAAAAGCTGTGTGAGATGAGTCGGTGTAAATGACATGGAACTACCTATTCTTTACTATAACTTGTTTTAGCAATTAGAGAAGATTGAACAAAATGCATTTATCTTAATCACATATTTAACCCGATAAAAGAAACTGTTTGCCAACCCCTTTAGTCCTATTCCTTTGCCTTCTAAGTTAATTGCCTTATTGAATAAGTAATAAGATTGGTCATTGCGTTTTTTAAATGGTCTGTATGAAATTTAAACGGCATAAATTCGCCATCGAAAAGCACTATTCACCTAAGTAAATTCATTGCTCTTCAATAAAATTCCAAAAAACAAAATACTAGTGATTCCTACTTTTATTATGGTTGTGAATCTGTGGCTAACGAATTATAAAAGCAGCAATAGTATTGACTTTTTGCAGCTTCTATCTATGATGCATCACGGACATTAGTTAGTAG
>JAFGOZ010000474.1 GCA_016926235.1 Bacteroidales bacterium
AGCTCAATACCTTTTATCTCATTACTATTAAGATTTTCCTGAGGAAATGTTGCTCCGAATGTATTAGGTACTGAAGTAATACGTGTTGCCAACTCACCTTCACTTAATTTCTTAAATACATCAAAGGTTAATCCAAACTTTCCTCTGAATAATTCTAAATCAAACCCTATATCGGTTGTTGTGGTGCTTATCCAGGTTAAGTTGTCGTTTACCACTCCTGGAGAAACCATACCCATACTCAGGACGCCATCATAAAATACGTATCCACCGTCTACGTTGCTGAAAGAATAACCTTCATAATATTCGAATGCCCTTCCAACATCTCTACCCATCTTCCCCCACGATGCTCTAATTTTCAAGTCGGTAATAAAAGGAAGATTGTTTTTAATAAAGTTTTCCTGACCAACACGCCATCCCAAAGAAAATGCCGGGAAGAAGGCCCATCTTTTTGAGGGAGCATAACGGTACGTACCATCCTCTCTGAAACTGAATTCTATCAAATATTTGCTCTTATAGTCATAGTTGAACCGACCCAGGTAAGATATATAGGCTTCCTCGGTACGATATCCACCAGTTTGCTGATTAGTAAGACTGCCCTGATCGAGTATATCATGTGTATACACATCATCATATTGTCTTTTACCGGTTATAAAATTCGTATTATATTTTCTTATATCGTTCACCAAAGTAGCACTAATATTATGGGCCTGCCCAATGTTGGTCTGATATGTAATTTTGCTTTGTAAGTTCTTTCGGGTAAAATTTGTAAGATTTTGAGTAAAATCTGATAAACCAAGTGGACCAGGTTCGTCAGTTCTAAAATCATACATCCGATAAGCTTTATTAAATCGTCTGTTATCGGCGAGTTGTCCGTCATAACCTAACAGTACACCCAATGATAATCCCTTTACAAAGGGAATCTCATAATTTAAATCTACCGTTGTTTGATATTGCAAAGTTTTGTCCATAATGTATCCAACAACATCTCTATTCATCGAAGCAAACGCATTTCTATTATCGGCAGGGACAAGGCTATAATGACCATTATTAGCCAGGGTAAATGGTTCAACTCCCCGGTCACCGACTATTGCCTCTTTGAAAATCCAAAAATAAGTTCCAGGTGGTGTTATACGATCCTCCCATCTTCCGGAAAAAGAAATCCTCGATGTAAATCCCTTCGCTAAGGTAGCATCAACATTTGTTCGAAAGTTGTACTTATCATATCCCTGAAGTGAAAGGTCCATAAAAAGTCCTTCATCCTTCATATAACCAAAACTTGAATAAAAGGAAAGATTTTTATTTCCACCGGATACTGATAAGTTGTGTTGCTGTGAATGAGTCCAATCTCTTACCGCCTCTTCAATCCAGTTGAAATCTCTATAACCTGGTTCAGTGCCAGCTTTCCACTTTTCGAGTTCAGATTCACTTGTAGCAAGGGGCATCTTCGTTTGTTTAAGCATTTCATTATTCAATACTCTTAGAGTATAGGCATCAACATTTGATTGTCGCTTGGTGGTTGTAGGTTGTTTAGAGGAATGTATTCCGGAGTAGGTAAATGTTGTTTTCCCTTCAGTACTTCCTTTTTTTGTCGTTATAATTATTACGCCATTATCTGCGTTCATACCGTAAATTGCAGCGGAGGCATCTTTTAAGACCGACATAGTCTCAATATCTGAAGGATTTAGTTTTTCAAAGTCCTCCATCCCATCTCGAACAACTCCATCAATAACCAATAATGGCGCACCAAAACCCCTTATACTAATCAAACTGCTATATACTCCCGGTTCGGCACTTTGCTGACGGATCTGAACACCTACGACCTTGCCTTGTATAGAACTTGCCACACTAGTGGCTTTTGTAGCTTGAATTTCATCAGCCTGAATCTGAGCAACAGAGCCTGTCAAAGTCTCTTTCTTCTGGGTTCCGTAACCGATTACTACTACTTCTTCGAGACCTTTTACCTCACTTGATAAAGAAACATTGACTACGGATCGACCAGCAACAGCTATTTCCTGCGACTCATATCCCACAAATGAGAACACCAAAACTGCATTCAGATTGGGTACACTTAAGGAATAATTCCCGTTAATATCTGAAATAGTACCCAGTGTTGTGCCGCTTACATGGATATTCACTCCCGGCATTGGTTCACTTGTTGAAGCATCGGTAATCGTTCCTGTAATATTAATCTGCAGCGGCTCGTCCACAGAAACAGAAGTCAGGATATTTTCCCTTCGTGGATCAGTTGTTAACAGAATCTTATTGTCCACTATCGCATATTTAATATCCGTATCCACTAGAAGATCAGGTAAGACCTCATTAATTAATGTGTGGTCTTTAGGTACATCGACCATTCTATCAACATCAATTTGTTTCTGGTTGAAAATGAAAAATAAATTGCTCTGTCTTTCTATTTCATCCATAACCTGTTGAAGTGTGGCTTTTTCCATGTTAAGAGTAATTGTTTCACTTTGAGAATAAGATACTGCTCCCAAGATATTAGCCCCACTTACTAAAATTAACAAAATTGCAATTTTAAGGTTCATGATTAGTTTTTTTAAGATTGTGTTCGATTGAAAATTTAGATTAGTTTCTTTTTTCATAAATTTGACACGTTTTTAGGTAGTAGATTTTTTTTAGTACCTTAACTTTTAGCAGGAAGGTGGCATCAACACCTTCCTGCTTTCTTACAAAATTTTCTCATAGGCTAATGATTTAAGGGTTAATAATTAATTCTTCTTTGTAATTATTACTTTCTTTTTCTGGTAATTTTCACCTTCTCCCAATCTCCCATTTTCAATCCGATAATCGATAGGTAAGCTTCTTTTGAGATAATAA
>JAFGOZ010000475.1 GCA_016926235.1 Bacteroidales bacterium
AGCGTTCCCGCATGGTCGCTCAAATCCGCATCCTTGGCAGGATGCCAGCTAATCTCGGGCTTATTGGTGCGCACTTCCAATCCGTCTTTGGGAGAGAAGCCAGCAATCACAGGCTGCGGGGCGGTATTGGTCTTATTAAAGAAGAAATGACTGGTACCACTGGTAAAATCTGATTCATAGCCATAATTATCGACTGCTTTGACTCGCCAGAAGTAGGTCGAATCATCTTTAAGATTGGCGTAATTTTGCAAGGTATTGATTCGGATGTAAACTGCATTTGCCGCTTCGGTTGCGAAGTCTTGTGCCAATCGCTCCAGAATCGCCTCATTGTTCATCTTATCCCCTGAAACGCCCGATTGACGGATTTCAGGGCTGGAGAAATTGGCGTTATTATCCAACTCCAAAGTGTAAGTGATGACATCGCCGACATCAGGATCCGTGCTTTTTGTCCAGACTAAATAGTCGCTGGGTATCGCTTCTTCGCCGTTGATGGGGATAAGCACGGTGGGTGTTGAAGGTGAATTGTTTTGTGCACTTAAATCAATCGTAAAGTTCCAGACTTCATTGCTCCAGGTCGAAGCGTTTTTCTCATCCGTGGCTTTAACCCGCCAGAAATATTTGGTTTTATCGGTCAAGGGCTGGGACAGGGTATAGCTTTCTTGTTTGATGTTATAGAATTCATAGTAATTACTGGCAAAGCTCGAATCGGTGCCGATTTGCACCGTGTAGATTGGCTCGGTCGATCCATCAACATCATCAGATTTTTGCCAGGTCAAAGTTGGCGTCAATGTTTTTAGCACCGAGTTATTTAAAGGTGAAAACAGCGAGAAAGCTGTCGGCGGCTGATTGGCTCCACCCGATTGGGTTGCCCAGGGTGAATAAAAAACCTCGCCGCTATTGGGATTGTCGTATTTGTCGTAAATGCGGGCTTTGATCTGGGCTTCGTTAGTTGTGCCCCAGTAATTGTAGCGGGCATTGATGTTTTCTGAACCGACAATATAAACGTCATATCCTCCATTTCCAAACAAATCATTTGTTGAATTAGTGTTATCTCCTAAAAGTGGTTTAGCTGCAATACCGCAATAAATGCCGTAATTGCTATTATTTATAATTTTAGTATTTGTAATAGTAGGCGAAGCATACTCAATGTAAATACCATAGCCGCTTCCATTAATTATTTGATTGTTAGAAACGACTGGTGTATTTGTATATCTGCAATGCAAATTGGTTGAAACATTATAATAATTTGCTATACCAGCATTTTCAATAATGCAAAAATTCAATAATGAGCTATGACCGCTTAGATCACTACCATCGTCAAAAACTATGCCTTTCCATCCGCCACTGCTTCCTGAGCTACTGGTAAAAATAATTGGATTTATCTCTGTGCCAACCGCTGATATTGATCCTTCTCTGCCTAAACCCGTACTACCAACACGTAATCCAGTCCCTGCAATGAACTTTAATATGACTCCAGGTTCAATAGTTAAGACCGCATGATTACGAACTATTAAATCATTATTTATAATTACATAACTATTATCACCCAATTGTTTGCTCCAAATATTATTAATTGTCATCTCACCGCCATAAACTTCCAACCCTTTAATTACGGCATCTGAGAAGCCGTTGTCACTCATTTGAAAGTGAGTCCCTATTCTTAATGATTTATTCACAGGTCCAGTAAATGTATTATTGTTAATTATTGGATTACAGTTTCTATCTGCACAATAGAGCCAATAAGAATTGCCATTCCCATTTATCGAGTTTTGTGTTAAAGATGGCGATGATCCTCCAACTAAATATAATACTTGAACAGTGCTATTAGCGTTAATTATAGTTCCAGTCAAACTTGGAGAAGAATTATCCATGTAAAATTCATATTGATTGCTATTTTGAATAGTGCAATTACTTATTGCGGGAGTATTCGTATATCGACAAAAGATATTAGCTCCAACTCCATAAGAATTAACTTGACCTGCATTTTCTATAGTACAGTAACTTAACGACGAGCTATGACCGCTTAGATCACTTCCATCGTCGAAGACGATACCTTTCCATCCACCACTGGTACCTGAACTACTGGTAAAAATAATTGGATTTGTTTCTGAGCCGACAGCTGATAAAGATCCTTCTCTACCTAAACCTGTGCCACCTACCCGCAATCCAGTCCCTGCCATGAACTTTAACATAACTCCTGATTCAATAGTTAAAACTGCATGCTCCCGAACGACCAAATCATTATGGACAATTACATAGCTACTATCTCCTGTTTGCTTGCTCCAATTTCTATCACTGGTCAGATCACCACCAAAAATTTCAAATCCTTTGTTTGTAGCTCCCAAGAAAGTATTGCCACTCATTTGAAAGTGAGTTCCTAATCGCAGTGATTTATTTACATTTCCACTAAACGTATTTCCTGAAAGAGTCGGATTACAATTGTTATCAGCACAGTAAAGCCAGTACGAATTATTATTGCCATTAATCGAGTTTACGGTTATAGAAGGGGAAGATCCAGAAACTAAGTAAATAGCTTGAATTAGGCTATTAGCATTAATGATACTATTCGTGATACTTGGTGATGATTGGTCACAATAAATTTCGTACCCACCGCTATTTTGAACCGTACTGTTACTTATCGCAGGAGTATTTGTGTATCTACAGTGAATATTGGCTGTTATACCATAAGCATTTACCTGTCCTGCATTCTCGACAACACAATAACTCATTGCTGAACTATGACCGCTTAAATCACTACCATCATCGAAAATAATTCCTTTCCAACCACTACTATTTCCTGAAATGCTTGTAAAGATAACAGGATTCGTCGCTGTACCAACTGCTGAAAGTGATCCTTCTCTACCAAGACCAGTGCTACCAATTCGTAAACCTGTTCCAGGATTAAATAGTATTACTACTCCCGCTTCGATTGTCAATGTAGCATGATTTCTTACAGTTATATCACTAGTCACTAAATAGGGACTGTTTGCGATTGTCCATGTTCTATCAGATGTAATTTCTCCACCCACTTCTATTGAAGGTCTAATGGTTATTACATGTCGAGATCCGCCCCAATTATTATAATGTATTGTTTCATCTATTTGTGTCCATGTGTCATGAATTCTTATGTAATTATTATCAGGAGGTCCCCATCCCATTGCGCAGACAGAATGCTCTCCATAATCTGGATGTCCGATTAATACCCAATGCGTAGGACGCTTGGCGTCGATTTCACTTATAAGTCGAGTATGATCATCACCAATATTTTCGCAAGTAAAATTATAGTGATTACCCCAGTTAAGATCATTACATACAGCTTGAGTACCAGAAGCGATGTCATTAACAGTTGTTCCACCTGTGGTAACAGTATCAGTTCCCATGGCAATTGCAAGTTGTTTTTGAACGTTGGGTATATCAAAATCCCATTCATTTTCAATATTATCCCATCTGTCAAAGTAATAATCGACTAACATACTGAAGCCATGAGCATCCCAGTAGCCTAAAGCCATTGCTGATGCTGTCGGTGAACAGCCATAAGACCAATCGTAATAAGGGACACCAGAAATGCGAAATTGATTAAAAAAAAGATTTGGCTCTTCATAATATTGTTCATTTAGCCAATCTATTTCTATTTTGTTTAATAATGCTTGGTCGACTTTTAAAGGATTTTTTGATAAAATATCCTTCTCTTGAAAGGCTTTCAGAGTGTATAGAGAAACAAATATTTTCCTATTATCACTGCTGAATTCAAACCAAATTTCAAATGGGGAATGATAAATATACTTAGATAGCCTAACATTCACAGTACCTAAAGCTTTTATAGCAACTTCTTTCGCACTGTCTTCCAGATAGTATTGAGGACCTAAAGCTGCAAAATATTTTATAACTGGTCCTTTGTCATAAGTACCAGATACAACAACGGTCCCGTAAATGTTTTCTCCTATAATTTTTCTCCTTACCTGATTGATCATTTCCTTGTTTCCTAGCTTGATTGCTTGATCCAAATGTAATTTCCCCTCCTCAACTTCTTTTCTGATTTCGTTTTCGATAGGGCATTGACGGTCACCCAAAAGAAAAGTAAAATAATAGACTGCAACTTCTCCTTTATTATCATAGAAAATGTGATATGGACCTGGATCTGCTTTATCAAAAACTGTTTTGGAAAAATTTATTGCTTTGTTATTTACAATAGGAAAAGGTACTTGCCCTTCTTTCGCATTTGAGACTTGAACCAAAATCATCAAAAAAATAATGATAATTTTGTAGGCTAAAAAATATTTAATTAAATTCATCTGTCGTTCCTCAGAATGTTAGGATTAAAAGTTTGTAAGCTTAAAACAAAAGAATGCTTTTTATACTGATAACTAATTCCATTGCTTCGAGATATGAAATTAGTTTATTTATTATTTCAATGCTCGTGTTCTTATGTTATCTACTCAAGCTAGAAGTCTCAATCAAGGGTTCCACTATCAGTAAATTGATAAATCTTCATTTCCTTTACAATTTACCCTTGCGAAGGTTTTCATCATTTTATTGGACTGAAATGATATAAAAAGATATTTGAGTAAAAAGTATCCTTCGCAAGGGTAGTCAAATCAACATCGACATCAATCAATTTGAACTTTCTCTTTCTTCATCTCCTTTGTTGCCTTTTTGAACAGATTTAAAAGCGTCCCGCGATCCGCTTTGCCGCTTTGAAAAAAAGTTTTGGCTTTAAAAACTTCATCTAAATTAACCATTGCGACTTCACCCGTTTCACCATACTGCCTGGTTAAAATCGCCAGCTTCTTCCCATCTGGCGAAAAGCTGGGATAAGCACCATACAAAGCCAGGGTATCTTCTTTAACTGTCTCAATATCCAACAAATAAAGCTGATTGTCACGACTAAATGCAATGGTTTTTCCATCAGGTGAGATATCGTACGCATATAGCCAGGGCCGATCTTCATAAAAGCCATAGCGAGAAACGGTAGCGATTTGTTTTTCTCGTGTTCCAGATGTATCTACCTGGTAAAAACCCAGGTAGTTATTACGATAGGAAAGAAATACAACAATGTTGTCGCTGGGATGAATAAATTTTGGCATAAAATTGTACTCATTGTAACGAGGACCCCGAGCTAATTGTTTTGCGGTCTTGCCTGATGTATCCGAAATGAAAATATTCCAATTTTGAGTGAACAATAGTTTTCCACCATTTTCCGATACATCTGGAAAAGCGCCGTTCATCAATCGGACTGTTGTGCCTTCTTTCAGGTTGTATTGATAGATTCTTGAACCATCGCTGTAATAGATCGTCGTGCTATCCTTTGAACAACAGGGAAAAGCAGTCGAAGTGCCCACGGAGGTTATTACAGTGCAAATTGTATCCGATAGTGATCTCTTGTAGAGTTGAATATCTTTGTATTGATAGCGTCCTCGATCATCTTTTTTGGCACGGGACCAAATCAGCTCATCCTGCATAGGGCTAAACCTTACAGGGCCAAACTCTTCGAATCCATCGGCTATCTTTGTAATTTGGTTTAGAAAAGCACCTGTTAACATGATTCGCGAATTATCGAGCATTCTGAAAATCGGCTCTACAATTTTTTTATCTGATGACCAATCGAGGGCATCTCGAAGGAACGGCAATCCCGAATAACCTGTCGCTTGTCCATAGAGAAATTGTGCTTCTGGATTTTTCTCATGAGCTATAATGGCTAATCTGGCGATATCATCGACATCGCTATCACCTTTTTCGTATAATTCCCAGCACCATTTGGTAAAGCGATCGCTGATTTCCTTGGAACCGATTTTGGCAGCAATGGAATATTGACGATAGGCCTTGCGATTTTCGTCCGTTTTTCTCAGTGCTTCGCCAAAATCATAACGAACATCAGGATTATCGGGGTGATCCCAGACTGCTAGTTCAAAACTTTTAACTGCATTCGCATAATCCCCCACTTTCATAAATTTCTTGCCTCGCTCAATATCTGACATTTTTTTAGAGCAGGAGCCTAAAATTAATCCAGAAATTAGAATAAGAAACATAAGATTTTTGATTTGATGCTTCATCTGTCCTCTCCTCCTTAATTTTCTAGTTTTTTGTTATGAACCAATTAATTAAAAAGCCGTTTTCAAAATTGAAAAAACTGTTTTTGAAGCGATAGCCCACTGTTACTTGATCTTTCAAAGGAAGAAATTTTATAAGCTGCGCGTGGGGGATACTGATTTCAAATAAAGCTAAAGGCATTTGATGAAAAACCAATGATTCGAGCAAGCGATCTTTATCCGCTTCATTCACAAATAAAATATTCTTTAATTTTTCCATCCGCTTTTGCTCATCATAAATTGACATAATACTGGGGATCACTAAATTTTTGGGGACCATAATCGGAGTTGTCAATTCAAATTCGACCTGATACCAGCTCGATCGAATTATGCCCAGGCCGCTGGTTGATGTTGCCGTACCTGACAGACGCCGAACGCTGCCAGGTTTTATCAGATTTTTATATACTCTATAACCCCCGCCAGGGGAGGTATAAATATTTCCTTCTAAAGAATAATCCTCTGCTTCAAAAATGCCTCTGAACCAGCGCATATCTTCAGGTATCGAGCCGATTTGCCTGTTCCTGATGTGATAACTCTCCAGATCGCTGCCGAAATATTCTAATA
>JAFGOZ010000476.1 GCA_016926235.1 Bacteroidales bacterium
CGATTTTGCCATGACCTCTTTTCTGACTACCGGTGGTATGCGTGGTCATTCTAAAAAGAAGCTGGCCAAGTTTTATCCCCGCAGCTTTAATATGGGAATTCATCATAGAATCTATGAAACTCTGGGCGGCATGGGCACACTCCGGCACGGACAGGATCTGGAATTCAGTCGCCGGATTGTAGCCAGCGGCGCTAAAGTAATATCCATTCCCGGAGCAATTGTTTATCATAAACGCCGGACCAGCCTCCGAAAGTTCTTTCGTCAAATTTTCAACTGGGGTGTAGCCAGAATTAATTTAACTTTGATCGATAACGCCATCCTTGAACCGCTTCATTTCATTCCTGCCATTGGCACAACTGGATATTTGCTGGCGCTGTTGCTATCTCCTCTGAATCACTACATTTTCTATCTCTGGTTATTTGGTACGACCATAGCGATTGGATTATTGATGGTAATATTTTTCACTGCGCTGAAACGCTATAAAGATCTTCGGGCAGCATTGCTGGCTCCTATCGTTTCACTGACCCAGATTTTTGCCTATGGATTTGGGTTCAGCACCGGCTTTTGGAAACGCATCATTTTAAAAAATAATGAATATACAGGCTTTGTAAAGAAATATTATAAATGACTGAAGTAATCGAAAGACATTTACGCTCGTATTATGAGCAATACTGGTACGCCAAGAATGTTATTGAAAAATTTTTATGTATCTCTAACACCAAATCGTTGTCGATTTGTGAAGTTGGACCGGCCGAAGGCGGTGCACTTAAATATTTATCTGAAAAAGGTCACCAATGTTACGGAATCGAATTTTCAGAAGTTCGTTATAATAATTCAAAAGTTTTAAATGATAAAAAAGAAATCTGTTTTCTTTATGGTGACATAACTAAACCAAGCACTTATATTAATCAAATTGATTCAACTATTGATATTATTATCTGCCGGGACGTTATTGAACATATCGACACTGATCACAAATGTGCTGCTCTTCAGAATATGTCAGATTTACTAAAACCGGGTGCGAAAATGTTTATTTCTTTTCCACCTAAATATTCACCCTATGCTGGACACCAGCAAGTTGCTCCGAAAAAACTTATTAAGTTGCCGTATTTACATCTATTACCAGATCGTCTATATGGCTGGTACCTATCAAAAATGGGAATGCCGGTTTCTTCAAAAAGCGGACTTTTGGATACGAAACATAAACGCTTATCTATTAGTGACTTTGAAAAAATGGTTTCATATTTGAACCTAAATATACAAAAACGAGAATTGTATCTGATTCGGCCTTGTTACGAATCAAGATTCCACCTGCGGAGAATGAAAGCGCCTTTCAGCAAAAATAAAGTACTAAGAGAATTTGTTACTTTGGGGGCATTATATTGTCTCAGCAAGTAAAGCGGGTTCTGTTTATTACTTACTATTGGCCACCATCGGGTAAAGCTTCCCTTCACTGGCCATTGAATATTACCCGGCATTTACCAGAATTCGGTTGGGAGCCAATTATCCTCACTGTCGAAAATGAGTCTTTCACAGATAAAGATGAAAATCTGCTCAAAGAAGTTCGACCGGATATGATGGTAATCAAAACACGGGCATTTGAGGTTTTCAATCTATACCGACGCTTCATTGGAAAGAAAAAACATGATACTCTCTCAGTTTCCGAAACAATGTCTACGGAAAACCAAGGTTTCCGGCATCGTCTTTCGCTCTGGATTCGTATGAATATTTTTGTGCCCGACGCCCGGATTGGCTGGTATTTCAATGCAGTCAGAGGTGGCAGGCGATTAATAAAGTCCCTTAAAAAAATAACAAATAGTGCTCGACCTATTCAAGCAATCATCTCAATTGGAACGCCTCACAGTACACACCTGATCGGAAAACGTTTGAGTAAAATATTCGGTATTCCCCATCTACCTTTTTTTAGTGATCCCTGGACTTCTATTTCGTATTATAAATATTTCAAACGCAATTCCCTGGCAGAAAAACTCGATCAATATTATGAAAAATCCGTTCTGGAAAATGCCCGAAAAACTATTTTTGTCACTCAAAATACTTGTAATGAATATATCAAAAAATATCCCTTTTTAAAGGGACGAACCGATGTCCTTTACTGGGGATATAATGAGGATGCCTTTTCCGGTCTGGACCAATATTCAACTAAACCAAAAGATACTGAGATACTTTTACACGCCGGAAATCTCTTTGACTATCAGAATCCCGTCAATTTTTGGCAAACAATTCGAAAACGAATTGAGTCCGGCAAAAAAATAATGTTGAAATTCACTGGAACTGTCGGTTTAGGAATTATTAAATCCATCAAGGAAAATAATTTGTCTGACTATTGCGAATATCTGGGATTTCTCCCTTACCCTCAACTGATAAAAGAGCTCCAGGCAGCGAACTATCTTCTGGTTTGCCCATATGACAGTCGCCATGTCCCAGGTAAGTTATTTGAATATCTCAGAATTGGTAAACCAATAATTGCCTTTTGTGATGACAACTCCGAAATAAGAGACATTCTTGATGAAACGAGGGCCGGTATGTTGTTTCCATACGATTCTTTTGGTTCAGAATTTTTTGACCGATTGCCTGAGTTCAATCCCGATTTTAGCAAAGTAAAACAGTATGATCGGTACAACATTTCAGACGATTTATCAAAAATACTTGATAATATATTTAGCGAAAATATCTTATAATTTTATTGGATGATGGTGTTGATTGAATAAATTAGCAACAGTAATCATGAACCTGAAAAGCAATAATACCATTGACTAATTCTGAAATAGTAAATACCAAAATAAACTTCCGCGGGGAAACATTTAAAAAATTCTTTTTTAATACTTCGTGGTTATTTACGGAAAAAATCCTAAAACTACTGATCAATTTTATTGTCGGAGTGTATGTTGTCCGCTACCTTGGCCTCGTTCGCAACGGGATGCTTGCATACGCCCTGAGTGTCATTGGGATTTTATCCGCAATAACAACTATCGGACTGGGCGATATTATTGTTCGGGAATTATTGGCTGACACAAAAAACCGGGACAAAATTTTAGGCACCTCGTTTATATTAAAATTTACGTCAGCCACCATTATTTACATTTTGATCGCTATTTATTACTTCTATAACCGGGATGTTCAAAATCTTTTATTATTAATCATCGCCACTTCGATTATTTTCAAACCCTTCGAAGTCATTGAATCATATTTTAAATCTCAGGTTCAATCCAAATACCCAGTTCTGATAAAAACCATTAGTGTTATTATTACAGACTGTGGAAAAATTCTTCTGATCCTGTTTCAAATGCCATTGATTTATTTCGGAGCACTCGCTTTTGCGGAGATATTCTTGGCAGCTGTCGGTTTTTTAATAATATTCAAAAGTCAAAAATTAAGTATTATTCAATGGCGATTTAACTGGGATATTGCAAAGTCACTACTCAAAGATTCATGGCCGCTGATGTTCTCATCACTCGCTGTGACCATTTATATGAAAGTCGATAAAATTATTCTGAAAGAGATGCTTGGAGATGCATCTGTTGGTCTATATGACGCGGCCGTACGGCTATGTGAGGGTTGGTATTTTATTCCAGTGGCGATTTCATCGTCGTTATTTCCGGCAATTATCAGTGCTAAAAAAATGAGTAAGCAGCTCTATTATACCCGGCTGCAAAAACTTTACGATTTATTGGCCTGGATTTCAATTTTGATTGCAATCCCGATTTCGTTGTTTTCACGACAAATTATCCATTTTTTGTACGGTGCTGATTTTGTTGAAGCCTCAGTGGTTTTATCAATCTATATCTGGGCAGGTGTGCCAGTATTTCTCGGAACAGCGAATAGTCAGTATTTGATTGCAGAGAATTACACAAGTATCTCGTTAATACGGACAATCACTGGAATGGTATTGAATATAATTTTAAATATCATTCTCATACCTCATTTGGGAATTGTCGGTGCTGCCATAGCGACAGTCATTTCCTATCTTATGGCTACTTTTTTCATTGTATTCATTCCAAAAACACGAAAACAGATCAATATGATGATCAAATCAATTTTGTTTATTGACCTTTTTCATATAAAGATTAAAAAATGATTGAAAAAATAATTATAATTTTAAGATTAATATTTCGACCTCGTAATCTGAGAACCCTTATATCACTTCGACATCGTGGTTATCTGGTCGATATTGGCTGGTTTAATAGTGCCGACAAAAAGATGCCCATCGATAAAAAGGGGCAGCCTATACCCTGGTACTCCTATCCGTTCCTGAATTTTATCGAGTCGCGTTTATCAAAACAACTGGCTATTTTTGAATATGGTTCAGGAAATTCCACGATTTGGCTAGCTGCTCGTGTAGGAAATGTCAAGGCAGTTGAACATAATTCACTCTGGTTTAATAAAATTTCCCCTCGATTACCGAATAATGTTGAGATTATTTATCGGGAAGATGGCTCTACAAAGGATTATTGTCGAGAAATATTGAATTCAAATACTTTTTACGATATTATCATTGTTGATGGTGTTGATAGAAACTGTTGTCTGAAATTATCTTTGGAAAAATTGAAAAAGGACGGTGTCATTATATTAGATAATTCTGAACGCCCCGAATATCAGGAAGGTGTTTCAAATATTCTGTCAAAAGGATTTAAAAAGTTAGACTTTTCCGGAATGGGAGCAATTGCTAATTCTTTAACTTGTACAACAATATTCTACAGGGAAAATAACTGTTTACGTATCTAATTTGAAAAAATTTAGGTGAAATGAATCAATTAAATAAAAATCAATATGCTCCAGTCGTCCTGTTTGTTTATAACAGACTCGAACATGTCAAAGAAACCTTAAATTCCTTACTGGAAAATGAGTTGTCTATAGAATCCGAATTATTCATCTATTCTGATGGACCGAAAAACGACATCGATTTATTAAAAGTCAAAAGCGTTCGTAAATACCTAGAGACTATTTCCGGTTTTAAAACAATTCAAATCATTGAAAAAAAGATAAATAACGGTTTGGCCAATTCGGTAATTACCGGCGTATCGGAGGTTCTGCAAAAATATCCAAAAGTTATTGTGGTTGAAGATGATCTCCAGGTATCACCGGATTTTCTATCTTTTATGAATTCTGCCCTGGATTTTTATGCTGATAGTCCAGAAATATTTTCTATTTCCGGATATAATTTCCCGATTAAAATACCGGCTAATTATAAAAACGATGTTTATCTTTCTTATCGGGCTTCATCATGGGGTTGGGCAACCTGGTGTGACCGCTGGGATAAAGCCGATTGGGAAGTCAAAGATTATCAGGAATTCAAAAAAGACCGAACTGCTCAACATCTGTTCAACCGTGGTGGAGAGGATTTGACACCCATGCTTCACAAACAGATGAAGGGAATCATAGATTCCTGGGCAATCCGCTGGGCATACAGTCATTATAAAAATAACTCGTATTGCTTATATCCGAATAGATCATTTGTCAATAATATCGGGATGGATAATTCCGGAAAGCACGCCAAGAAATCTGAGCGATATATTTCTAATTTAGCAGTATCTTTTGATAATAAAATATTTAAAATACATCTTAAAATTAATGATGATATAATGATACAATTAAGAATGTTTTTTCAACAATCATTCTACCGGAAAATATTGAATTTTATAATGGGATATTAGTGAAGTTATTTATTCAAATTACCGCGAAAAACCTATTCAAGTTTTTGACCAATTCCAATTACCGGAAATATCTCCGACTGGCATTGTTTTATGGTGACAGGCCCAGATATCATCAATATAGAATTAAGTTTTCAAAGGTCAAATTTGATGTACCGGATTGTCGCTCGTTTATCCCGCAGTATAAAGATATATTTGTCGATGAGGATTATAAATTTGAAGCCAACTCAGATAAACCGCTCATCTATGATTGCGGTGCGAATATTGGCATGAGCGTATTTTATTTTTCCAAATTGTACAGAGGAGCGACGATTAAAGCATTTGAGGCCAATCCGCTGATTTCATCGATATTAGAAACAAATATCGCGCGGAATAATATCGGAAATGTGGAAGTCATCAACAAAGCCGTCTGGATAGATGATAATGGTGTAGATTTTTCAATGGACATGGCTGATGCAAGTTCAATATTCACGAATGGAAATAAGGAGAAAATTGAATCTGTCAGACTCAGAGATTTAATTGCCCGGGAAGATAAAATTGACTTATTAAAAATGGACATTGAGGGAGCAGAGACTGAAGTTATTAAAGACTGTATTCCGGTTCTAAACAAAATTGACAAACTGTTTATTGAGTATCATACTTTCAATAATCAACCGCAAAAACTTAGTGTAATTCTGAGTATCCTGGAAAAAAATGGTTTCCGATATTTTCTTGAAAATGTCAATGATCGGAAATGCCCATTTATAAATACAAAGTCGGATAATAATGCCAGTATGGATACACAATTTAACATTTATGCTTATAGGATTTAAGGTGTTAATTAATTATGAATTTATTTGAAAAAGTCCTGAATCAAAAAGAGTTATTTAAGAATCCGCCGGTATTGCTAGATATCGGAGCTTCCGGCAGAATTCACCCTGGCTGGAAAATGCTGGCCAAGTATTCCATCTGTATCGCCTTTGATGCTGACGAACGGGATTTTGACTATGTTAATGAAGAATCTTCATATTACCGCAAAATGCATGTTTTTAACTGTATTGTCAGCAATAAATCCCAAACCGAATCAGACTTTTACTTGACAAAATCACCACACTGTTCAAGTCTTTTAGAACCAGATCATGAGAGCTTAAGGGAATGGTCTTTTGCATCATTTTTTGATGTTGAGAAAAAGATACGAATTAAAACAGAAAACTTACGCACGGTCCTGGATAAACTTGATATACAACAGATTGATTGGTTTAAAACCGATTCACAAGGCATCGATTTAAAATTATTTAAAGTACTTGGTGATAAAATCATCAAAAGAGTACTTATTGCAGAATTTGAGCCGGGATTGTTAGATGCTTATAAAAATGAAGACAAGATTCACCAGGTTCTGGCGTTTATGGACGAGCAGAAATGTTTCTGGCTCGCGGATATGATCCTGAAAGGAACCCAAAGAATTCCAGCCAACGAATTTAATACATTGTTCAAAACGAAATTTACCCGCAAACTGGCAAGGCATTCTCTGAAAAAAAGTCCCGGATGGGCAGAACTTATCTATATGAATTCGTTTAACGATAATACTATTTTTACATGGCGAGATTATCTTTTAGCTTGGCTTATTGCCTCATTTAAAAATCAACATGGTTTCGCTTTGAAAATTATCAAACAAGCGGAAAAAATATACAGCAATGAATTGCTTGTTGAAATGCAACAGTTTTCTATTAAAAAATTAAAATCACAATTATTTTCATGGCGACTAATTCCTTTCATTAAAATCAGTAGTATAAAGCGATTTTTCAAATGAAAATCATCCATATCAACAACTTTGATATTAAAGGGGGTGCCGCCCAGGCATGTTTTCGAATTAGTGAGTCTCTCAACGAAGTTGGTATATCGTCTAATATGCTTGTACAGAAGAAATTCGGCTCATCAAAGATGGTCGTGAGTATAGCCAAATCCCCTGTTGGAAATCTATTAACAAATATTAGAAGCAACTTAGATACAATTCAAATGCTCCTTTTCACCGACAGAACACATGGTAAATTTTCTTATGGAAATATAGGTGTGAACATCAGTCGGAATAAACTACTGAGAGAAGCGGATATCATTAACTTCCACTGGATTAATAGCGGGCTATTATCTCTGTCAACGATTAAAAATATCTTCGCATTAAAGAAACCGATTGTCTGGACATTGCATGATATGTGGGCATTTACCGGGGGATGCCATTACAATGGAATCTGTTTGGGGTATTTAGAATCTTGTGGTAATTGTCCCGCATTGTCACATCCTCAAACAGAAGATGCTTCAAATCAAATCTGGAAATCTAAAAAAGAATTGTATATGAAGGCGAATCTAACCATCGTCACTTGTAGCAATTGGCTTGGCATTGAAGCTCGAAAAAGTTCCTTGTTGGGCCCAAAGTCTATTCATGTTATTCCAAATTCTATTGATACAAGTATCTTCAAACCTGGAAACCAAAAAAACATAAGAAAAAAACTTGGTCTGTCAGAAAATAAATTATATATATTGTTTGTCGCTATGACAGTAAAAGACAAACGTAAAGGTTTTCACGTTCTTATTGAGACATTAAATTTTATTTATAATCAAAGTCCGCAGCTAAGAGATGACATCGAGATATTGATTCTCGGCAGGGTTGAAAAGGAAGAGGAGCGCAAAATTCCTTTTAAAACAAATTCTTTTGGACGGCTAAAAGCGGTTGATACTATTGTAAATATTTACAATGCCACAAATGTGTACACTTCTCCTGCATTACAAGAAAATTTGTCAAATACAATTCTGGAGGCGTTGGCATGTGGAACGCCAGTTGTGGCATTTAATATCGGAGGTATGCCCGATATGATCGATCATAAAAAAAGTGGTTATCTAGCAGAACCATATTCGATTGAAGATTATGCCAAGGGTTTATTATGGATTCTACAAAATAAAAATATTACTGATATAAAGGAAAACGCAAGAAAAAAGGTAATAAGTTATTTCTCCAAAAAAATCATTGGTACGAAATATAAAGAACTTTACAATAGTCTTTTACAATCATAATTCTGAGTTCTTTAATAGTTTTTCTATATTAATGAATTTTAAGTTTCTTTAAACCTACTAATGTATTGTATTAAGGGATATTAATGATCAGCAAGAAAAAAGAAAACCAACAAACTGTAGTCGAAAACAAGGAGCTGTCTCTTCTGGACAAAATTAGTTTGAAAAAGGGGCTCATATTCAGCGTTTTACTGATAATGATTATCCTTGTTATTTTTTATAAACCCTACGTAATTGACCGTTTGGAACCCGTTGGTGGAGACAAAATCGGGGCTATCGGAAAGACCCATCAGGTTCGGGAATACAATGAAAATACTAACAATATTGCTTTATGGAATCCCAATATTTTCTGTGGCATTCCGACCTATTATCGACTTTCTCCGGGCGTGTTTCATATTGATTCTTTTATCCGATTTCTACAACCGATCCTAGATTGGAAAATTGGCTGGTTTTTCCTTGCCAGTATTACACTGTTTTTAATCGTTATGCAATTGGGTTTTCCATGGTATTTCGCTATAATTGCCGCAGCAGCCTTTCTGTTTTTCCCACATTTCCAAGCATTAATAATAGTCGGACACGACGCTAAAACAATGGCCATAATGGCTATGCCTTTTGTGTTTTATGGATTTATCCTCTATATAAAAAGAGTTGATATTTACTCATTATGTGTCTTCATTCTGGCATTTTCACTGCAGATTCGCACTCAACATTACCAGATTATTTTTTATACCGGGTTATTACTTTTAGCTATTGGTGTGTGGAAAATAATTCAATTAATCAAAGAGAAAAAGATACCACTTCTTTTAAAAACACTCTCGCTATTTTTCATTGGCCTATTCATTTCAATACTCATGGTTGCCCAACCTCTATTCATCGTAAATGAATACACTCCCTATTCAACCCGTGGTGGCAACGCGATCACATTATCAGAAGACAGTGACACTCCGAAACAGTCAGGGGGCGTCACTTTTGAATACGCCACCCGCTGGTCCCTGCGACCGGTTGAAATGATGGCGCTTATATCACCACGTTTTTTCGGGGGGACATCTCAGGAATATTATAC
>JAFGOZ010000477.1 GCA_016926235.1 Bacteroidales bacterium
ATGCGCAAAGTACAATATAACAGCAATTTACACTTTGTGCCTTTTGCGAAAATTTTAGCGTTCTTTGCGTGAAGCCTTCTTTTTAGAAGACAGCCTCTAATAATTGCCCCTATGATGAAATGGACTTT
Source organism: Bacteroidales bacterium (assembly GCA_016926235.1). The sequence continues at coordinate 129 of JAFGOZ010000477.1, forward strand.
AGTCCGAAATTCTAACAAATTAAAAATCAATGATTAAGCAAACTGCGTTTAAGCGCTTTTATCAATTGGTTCTTTTTCTCCGGACAGTAATGAAAATTTTTATTATTTTACAGTCATTAAATTTACCTGATAGAAATGCAAACTAAATACAATTGGGCCTTTCTAATAAGCATATCCATGATAACTGCTATGGGCGGTTATTTGTTTGGATTTGATTTTGCGGTTATAACGGGTGGCTTACCATTTCTTCGCACGTACTTTGGGTTGAATGCTTTCTGGGAAGGATTCACAACTGGTAGCCTTGCTTTAGGTTGTATAACAGGATGTATTTTTGCTGGCAGCATTGCTGACAAGTATGGCAGGAAACCAGGTTTGATACTGGCTGCATCTGTTTTTTTCCTTTCATCCCTTGCTATGGCTCTTGCACCGGGTTTGGCTTACTTTATTGGAGCTCGTTTCATGGCCGGCATCGGTGTAGGAATGGCTTCTATGCTTTCACCCATGTATATTGCGGAAATTTCGCCTGCAGAAGTACGAGGCCGCATGGTTACTATTAACCAGCTTACTATTGTACTGGGACAGGTAATTACGCATCTTGAAAACTTTCAGTTGAGGGATAAAGGACCTGAGTCCTGGCGCTGGATGTTTGGCCTGGGTATGATCCCTTCCCTTTTATTTCTTATAGGGGTAATTTTTGTTCCTGAAAGCCCACGTTGGCTGATTAAAGTAAATAGAGAAGATGATTCACGGAAGGTATTAAAACGCATAGGGAATGATAATTTTGTCAATACAACCATCCAGGCAATCCGAAATACTTTGCACGGTGAAGCAAAAACAAATCTACGGCAGGTATTTCAAAAGGCCGTGCTTCCTATTGTGTTAATAGGTATTGGATTGGCAGTATTTCAACAATTTTGCGGGATAAATGTAGTGTTTAACTATACTACTAATATATTTAAAAGTATTGGAGCGAGTTCTACTGAACAATTGCTTCAAGCTGTATATATTAGCCTTGCCAATCTTGTGTTTACACTTGTTGCCATGACGCTTGTAGACCGGTGGGGAAGAAAACCGCTTCTATTGATTGGATCCGGAGGTTTATCAGTTTTATATGTAATTATCGGATTTATTTTGTTTCAGGGATCAGGTACAACGCTGTCAGTTTTCATTTTAATGGCCATTGGAATTTATGCCATGTCATTAGCCCCATTAACCTGGGTTCTGATATCTGAAATATTCCCAAACAGCATTCGTAGTATGGCAATGTCTATTGCTATAATATGCTTATGGGGTGCTTATTTTATTCTTGTATTAACATTCCCGATTATCGAAAGGCATTTTGGTGACGCCGTTGCATTTTGGGGATATGCAGTTATTTGTATTTTAGGCTTTTTGTTTATCTTTAAAAAGCTTCCGGAAACAAAAGGAAAATCCCTGGAAGCTATTGAGGATGAGTTTACCGGGCACTAGGTTTTGGCAGGGACAACTGATGCAGATGACAAATGGGAGTGAAGGATAATGTATAATGTATAATGGATAATGGATAATGGATATCTGACATAACCGATTGATAAAACAATAAAACAATAAAACATATATAATTAAAATGAACTCCAGAGAAAGACTCATACAAACAATAAATCATAAGGAACCGGACAGGCTTGTTGTAGACATTGGTGCCGGGGGACAAACCGGAATGGGGGTATGCGCAGTAAATAATGTAAGAAATGCCTTATTCGGTAAAACAGGTTATTCAGTGAAAGTCACAGAACCATACCAGATGCTGGGAGAAGTGGATGAAGAATTAAGACAGGCACTGTTTTTGGATGTAGTGGGTATTCATCCTCCAAAAAACATGTTTGGTATCCGAAATGAACGGTGGAAACCATTTACCATGCATGATGGAACTGTTGTGCAGGTTCCTGGTGACTTTAATTATATCATGGACAACGAAGGAGCTGTACTAATGCATGCTGAAGGTGACATAAATTCAAAACCACGTGCCAAAATGCCTTCAGGAGGTTATTTTTTTGATGCGATTGATGAAGGTGCTACAGCAGATTACAATAACCTGGATGTGACTGAAAATACAGAGGAATTCGGCATTTTATCACAAGAAGATATTGATTATTTTGCATCAGAAGCTAAAAATTATTATACTGAAACCGACTATGGAATATACATGACCCTGCCTGGCATGGCATTTGGTGATATAGCTCTTGTACCCGCACCCTGGATGAAAAAGCCGAAAGGTATCAGAGGAGTAGAGGAGTGGTACCTGGCAACCCTGGCATATCCTGACTATGTTAAACAGGTATTCGAGAAGCAATGCAAAATAGCACTTAAAAATATTGAATTACTTGCAAAAGCAGTAGGAGAGTACGTTCAGGTGGTTTTTGTAAGTGGTACTGACTTTGGTACTCAAAATGGAATGTTTTTATCTGTAGAATCGTATCGTGATATGTATAAACCGTTTCAAAAAGCTGTGAATGATAAAATACATGAGTTAACCAACTGGAAAGTATTTATACATTCCTGCGGGGCAATTTATGACTTAATACCCGATCTGATTGATGCAGGTTTTGATATTTTGAATCCTGTCCAGATATCAGCTGAAGGCATGGACCCACAGCGATTAAAAAATGAGTTTGGGAAAGATATTGTTTTCTGGGGTGGGGGAGTTGATACCCAAAAAACCTTACCTTTTGGTACGCCTGATGAAGTCTATAAAGAGGTACGAAAGAATATAGATATTTTCAGCCCGGGAGGGGGATATGTATTCAATACGGTACATAATATCCAGAGCAATGTCCCGGTAGGGAATATTCTTGCTATGTTCAGGGCGATTAATGATGCCAGGAATATAGAATATACCTTTTGACGAGTTATTTATTTACCTGTTGGCTTTCCTAAATTGATCATCACGGGTTTGTCCCTATTACAAACAATCTGACCGTCAATATATTCCAGTTCTGCTACCTGTATTGAGCTTCTTCTTGTTTCATAGGAATTTATGCCTTTGTTTTCCATGGTCCTTCCAGGATGGGTAAAATAAATTATAAAAGCCCGGTCATCACTTACTATCACACTGGCATGATTTCCTATCACTTTATCATCTTCACCGGTTCCGGGTTCCTCCAATATCCTTTTTTCCTGTTTTACCCAGTTGGTAAGATCATCGGAATGGTATACTCCTATGCCTCTCCAGTTATCCACAATCATCCAGTATTTGCCTTTCCATTCAAATACGTAGGGACCTTCTCCGCGTTCACTTACTACTTTTTTGCAACTGTCGGTCCAGTGGTAAAGGTCAGGACTATCAGCATAATAAATGGATTTTCCATCTTTCTCATTGTTATAGTACATACGCCAGTTTCCATCAGGCATATGAAATACACATGCATCGATTACTTTGTCTGTAGCAAGCTGAAGTTGGGATTCGAATTTCCAGTTGATAAGGTTTGTACTGGTAAGATGTAGAATATATCGGGGATGTTTCCAGTCAGTAAATATACCGGGAACATAGGTAAGATACATATGATACAAACCATTATACTCAATCACTTCCGGAGCCCAATGTGTATATTCGCCAACTCTGTACTGTATGTCGCAGGTATCACGGTATTTCCAGGTGGCACCGCCATCTGATGACTCAGCAATACCAATACGTGTGCCATGTACCCAGCTTACACCGTCTGTACTGTCTAAATTTGCACGACGATTTGTATAAAACATAAACCACTTTTGTTCTTCCCGGTTCCAGATAATAGTCGGATCAGCAGCTCCATCAAATACCGGATCACGAAAAAGTGGTTTGTCTGCTACTTTTTCTTGCCCAAATACGAATAGACATACAAAAAGTAAAAAAGAAGATATGAAAAGGATTTTCATTTTTTTCATAATAGATAGTATTTAAGCATCAGTTATTTGCTAATATACTACTTTTTCGCAAATCTGTCCTTACGGCATGCAGGTTTTAGCTGATTATCTTCCAAGAAGGATGCGGTTAAGTTCTAAAATAGTCAATCTGGATGGATTATGAGAAAGATAAGAAGGTTACATTTTTATAATTCTTCCCTACAAATCCGATATTTATTTTCATTCTCAGTCAATAACTTGCGTTTCGTTTCTGTTTGTAATAGATTAAAATTCAAGGATATGAAAATAATGAGATATTTCTTTGTATTAGCAGTTATCATAATTACTTCCAAAGGTATAAATGGACAGGATCATCATGTTCGCATTGCATTTATGGGAAACAGTATAACGATAGGTACCGGGTTAGCCAATCCGTCATTGCAATGTTATCCATCACAACTTGGCAGTTTATTGAGTGAAATATATGGAGACACTTGCATAATAGGGAATTTTGCTGTTTCGGGACGCACTATGCTGAAACATGGTGATTATCCTTTATGGAATGAGGTCCAGTTTCAACGTGCATTGGATTTTGCCCCAAATATTTGCTTTATTTTACTGGGTACAAATGACAGCAAACCCCAAAACTGGGATTCTCATGGGGGTGAATTTCTGGATGATTATCAATCCATGATTGATACTTTTAAGCAACGAAATCCCCTTGTGAAGTTTATTGTATGCTACCCGCCACCTGCCTTTGAAGTAGTTTGGGGTATACGGGATTCGGTAATAGTGGATGGAGTAATGCCACTGGTGGATTCTATAGTAAAAAGGAATAACGCCATGCTTATTGATTTCTACCACGCTTTGAAAGATAGCATTTATCTGTTCCCTGACTATATACATCCTAATGCTAAAGGGGCAGGTGTAATGGCCGGAATTATCCGGGATACAATCCTTTCTACGGATATTATTCATCAGGTTGAAACAGGATTGACATTTGTAACCAGTTTAAAAACAAATAAAAAGGAGATTTCTATTAATGATTCTGCTATCATTACATGGACGACAGTGAATGCAGACAGTGTATTTATTAATGGTGAGAAGGTTGATGTAAATAGCAGCATTACGGTTTTTCCCGATGAAACAACTATTTATACTCTCTGTGCTAAGGGAGCGATGAATAATGATTCAATGACACTGGAGCAGCTTGTTTATAAACCATATCTGGCTTTGATAGCTGCAGGTCCTAACAGGCAAAAGATCAATGTGGGTGATAGTTTGCACCTACTTGCCAGTTTTTATGATCAGAACAGCAGTCCTATTACTGATACAATATTCGATGTGAACTGGGTTATCTCAGAAGGGCAGGGACTCTTAATAAACGATCAGGATACAGCGGTTACATTTATTGCTTCGGATGCAGGAAGTATAAGAATAGAAGCTAATGTTGATACTGTTTTTACAAGGATATTGATCACTGTGAATGCGAATACCTTTGAGAAAATGGTATTTTCTAACAAACATTTTTGTATTTATCCAATGCCATTTAGAAATGAACTAATCATCCAAAGCAAAATACATTCTGAAAATGATATATCTATCTATATTTATAGAATTGATGGGACATTAAAAAAGAAAGTTATTTATGAACATTTTAATGATATGATCTCAATTAATACTGACGACCTGAATCCGGGATTGTATTTCTACCAAATTTGTTTTAACGAAGAATTGTATTACGGAAAGATTTTAAAATCAATGAATTAACGTATAGCCGTCAAATATCCTATTCGTGTATATCTTCTCACAAATTTTATTATTCATTTTTTTTAACTATTTTGATTGCGAATTCTATTATTAACCTTAAAATTTCATTATGGAGAACACAAGTATTGAAACAAAAACTGATATGTTTAAAAAAGGAATTGGATATACGATTGTAGGAGTGACTGGACTTATGATGGTAATTGACCTGTTTACCCAATCTCATAGTTATTATTATACATCAACGATCAGGCCTACATGGTCAAATTTGTTCAGGCTTTTATGGGTAATATATTATTGCATGTTGATACACAAAATACATAAGATTGCAGCAAATCAAACAAACAATCAATACCCCATTACTCCTGGTAAAGCGGTTGGTTTTATGTTTATTCCGTTTTTTAATTTATATTGGATATTTAAATGGCCCCTTGAAATGGCAAAATATGTAAATGACCTGAATCCTTCAAATCCTATATCATCTGGAAAAATTGTTGGTTTTCTTGTAGGTGCTATTGTAATAGCTTTGATCCCATTACCCATAGATGGTAACTTATATTGGATATTTGGGGTAGTATTGCTTTTGGCATATTTTCATATTGCTATATCGTTATATGAACGGATTAATGATGTTCAGTCAACAAGTGGGACTTATGAAGGGAAAAATCAAAACATATCAATAGCTGCAAAAACAGGAATTGAAATAGGAATGAAAGAAAAGGATCTTGGCTTATTGATACTTGCTTTGCCTGCATTTGCATTATTGTTTATTATTCTGCATACGATCCTTGCATATCGTGGATATAGAATAGTGAATATTTTACAGGGAGCCATCTTTGCAGCTATTCCAATAATAATTGCGCTTAAATTAAAGGATCAGACCATAAAAACATTAATCATTATACTATCATCGCTGGTATTTATTTTAAATGTCGTTTTAATGTTTCGTCTTTCCTTTTAATTCTGTAAATAAATTTTAACTAATGGAAAGTTATTCTTTCCATTAGTTAATTAATATTCCGTTCTTGTTGTTTTGTATGTAGATTCTTTTGATACTTTGATTGAACTACATCTACAATTACCAGTATGACAATAATAAAATAAAATGTTGTCTTACTCATAGGAGTAATTACATTTCCAAATAATTCGAGGTGCGCAACATGTCCTCCTTCTGTAAGTAGCATTATTCCCACAACAAATAGAATGAATAAACCCAAAACTTCATATTTTTTATTTCTCTCAAGAAAACTGGCTACTTTATCTGACAACCATATCATAAGCAGGCTCCCGACTATAATTGCTGATGCCATAATCCAGAATACTTTTGTTAAAGCCATAGCGCTTAGTATCGAATCAAAAGAAAATACAAGGTTCATGAGCACAATGGTAAGTATAATCCATCCCGTCGGAGCTATAGATTTAGTTTTATGCTCCAGTTTGTTAAGACTCAACATGTGCATTATTTCCCGGGTAGCAGTATATACTATAAATATGCCACCAGTCAGAATAATCAGGCTGTGTATATTAAAATGCCCTTTGATAATTCTTTTTGCATTCAGATTGAGTATGGGATCCTGAAAATATTCAATTACCGAAAGCAGTGCAAAAAGTAAAGCAATTCGTAATATCATTGCAAGACCAATACCCATGTTTCTTACATAGGCCTGTTTTTCCTTTGGTGCTCTTTTTGATTCAAGGGTGATATATAGCAAATTATCAAAACCTAATACTGCCTGAAGCAGGATTAGCATGAAAAGTGTAAATATGTTTTCTGTCATAGTCAATATTATTTAACTTATCGAAAATCGGATATTATTCATTTTTAATAATTCGATATTTCTTTTGATTAGTTGAATTTTCAATGCTTAGAATATAGATTCCCGGAGGATAATCACCTAAATTAATCTTTGATGAGGAATTGTTAAATAATATGTGTTGTTGAAGTTTCCGGCCATATAAATCAAATACGGTTAAAGTAAATTGCAGGGAGAATTCACCTTCAATATGAATTTCATTGGTAGTTGGATTTGGAAATATTTTCCAATCCTGATCAGATGCGTAAAAAGGTTCTGATCCAACAACCGGGTCCTTTAATGGAGCTAAATGATAAACCTCACTTCCCGCGAGAAGAAATGCGCCTAATCCATAATCTTCAAAGTTGGGTGTTTTTTCATACCCCAGCGGTTGCCCGTCTGATGGTTGTTTTCCTGTTCCCTGTACATATCCCAGGAAGCCGTTTGGATGGAGGGCATCATTAACCATTCCATTCCAGCCTTTAATAACATAGGGTATATAGGTCGCAGAATCCAGAATACCATGATTAATACCCCACGCTATGCCAAATGTAAAGAAGGCTGTGCCCGAAGTTTCTTTTCCTCCATAATCCAACGAATCAACTAAACTCGGATTCCAGAATCCATCGGTACGTTGTACCTGGATAAGCGTATTTACCATTTCAGTGAAAGGGGTGATGTACTCCTGACGATGTTCTGCAGTATCGGGCAATACATCCAATACCCTGGCCAGAGCTGCTAAAACCCATCCGTTACCTCTCGACCAGTAACAGTTTTTACCATTCGGGGTCTTATATGGCGGGTCAAAATTTGCATCCCTCCACCACAGGTGTTCATCCTGGTTGTACAACCCGTTATCGCCGTGCTGATGCATGCTATACAAATACAGGTTATGCATTTTCCTAAAGTAGGATGTGTCATTTAATACTACTCCAAGCTTTGCAAATAGTGGCATTGCCATATGGATCGCATCAATCCACCACCAGTCATCGTTATCATTATCATCTACAATACTGTCAATACATGTTTTTATATTTTCTATGCGTTCAGGCTGATTATCCAAAATATATAACTCAACATAAGTCTGGCCACAAGCATGGTGGTCGGCGTCACGGGTATTTAAATTACCGTAGGTGGGGTTCCAGTCATGGCTCTCTCCCCAGTCTACCGCGTAAATATAATAGTTAGTATCAGGGTGGACATAATATAATGCCATTAATCCTTCATAATACGTAGCTCTTGTCCACAAATTACTGGGTCTGACTTTATCGGTTACAATATCTTCACCCGGATCAGGCCATTTGTCCATAAAATATTGGTTAGCAATCATCATCTGTTTTAATACCGTATCCTTAGGGGGTAAGTTCTGACTATGAGCAGCACTATCGAACAGCATGAATACCAGTAGCACTCCTAAAATGGATTTGTACATTTTAAAGAAATTATTGGTTGTTAAAATTGGTTTAATGGAATGACAAAAATAGGATATTTTCCAGACTTATAGTTTAAGAAATGATTAATAAAAAAGCCGCTTCCTTATGAAGCAGCTTTTTTATAATAGTATATAATGTTTTATTCAATACAAATTATTTTGCCAATCCATTGTTCCTGGTTGTTAACCATTACATTACAGAAGTAAATGCCTCTCGAAACTTTGTTACCACTGCCATCATTACCATTCCATATCAGTTCTTTCCTGCCGGTAATGCAGTTACCATCAAATAACTGTTTGACTTCCTGTCCCAGGTAGCTGTATATTTTAACAGTAACATGGCTTTCCGACTCAATCATAAATGATATTTCTGTAGAGTTGCGGAATGGGTTCGGGGCAATCCTAAGCAGACCATTATTGGCTGCTATAGTATTATTAACAGATACAAAAGAACCTGGTTTAAATAGTATCTGATCAAGATTTCCAAAATCATTACCTGTAGCTTCAATACGAATAAAATTCATAAAGCCCGGATTTAGTTGAAGATTAAATGAATCAGTTACCCAGGTATCCCAATTTGCAGTAGTATACATTGTTAAAGGCATAATAGAATCGTTAACCTCCAAAACACCAGTTCGGTTTGTATTACCTAATGCATATCTTATTACCATAATCGTTGACCCATCTCCTTCGGTATATAAATAAGGAATCCTTAAAAAGCCTGTTGGATTGAAATTAGCGAAGGCTGTTCCGGTATAACCTGTATGATCGGTATCCATAGAAATACCTTCATAAGAGCAATCCTCAGCTTGAATAATGTATGGCAACATAGCAGGAATAACAGATAAACCTTCAGTAAGGAATGATTCCTTATCTGCATTATTCACACACGAAACGGCGTAATAATAGGTGTTCCCATTAGTAACTGTTGAATCAATAAACATTGTATCCGCTATTAAACTTGAATTCAGCATAGTATAATCACCTCCTATAGTTTCTTTCCTATAGACATTATATCCGGTTACATTTACGTCAGCATGTGAATTCCAACCAACTAAAGCTTTATTATTACCTTTGCTAACTAATAAACCTTCAGGTTGATCCGGGCGCAGAGTAGGGATACCAATAATCACATCAGAATTTTCTGACTCGACGCCATTACTATCAACAGCAGTTATTATATAATAATATACAGAATCATTTATTAAGCCATCTTTATCCTGATAATAACTAGTATCCACCAATGCTGAAAGAGTCAATGTATCAAAAGGCCCTTCTGAGTTTTCGGAACGATAAATATTGTATCCTGCAAGATTAGGTACATAACTTGGAACCCATGATAAAGTCACTGTTGTATCACTTCCTTTTGCCGTAATACCTATAATTTTATTTAAAAAGCTTTCGTAACCCAAGTAAAATCCAGTATGAGGGGGTTGATTATAAGCTACATTTTGCCATGCAATGCCCATCCTGTAAATGTGGTCCTGCATTAAACAGTTAATTCTGTATTTAGTACTATCAGTGGTAGTAAATATTCGTAATTCAGTATTATCACTTTTTCGTAATATTAATTCTTCACGCCAGTCACCAAATAAATCTGCCTGCAAGCAGGGTGTTTTTTTGGTGTCGTTATTACTAGCACAATCCGTTGCTACGTAAATATCATTTTCAACTTCATTTACATAATCCCATTTTCTTATACTTGTTGCATCAAATAATTCTCGTAGCAGGTCTCCATCCCACCAGATACCAAAGTTTATTGAACCGGGTGCATAGGTTGAGTATTGTTGTCCTTTTGCATTGTAGATTTTTAAACCTTGGCTTGCCCATGATTCACTTCCTACATAATTTGGGTCAATATCAGCTGACATTCCTCGGCCTACATCACCTTTTACAGCTGGATTTGGATAACCCCAGATTAATTCACCGGTTGCTGCATCCCGAAATTCAACTCCCGCAGCAATTGGGTAGTGTTCATGAGGTTCAAACAGTTCTAATCCGGGTCTTGTCGGGTCAAGGTCTCCAAAGTGTATTGCATCCCCATGTCCCCAACCGGTAGTATAAAGGCCAGTACCATCATCATCAATGGCACATGCTCCATACATAATTTCATCTTTTCCATCATTATCAACATCCCCTACACTTAAATTATGGTTACCCTGGCCGGCATAGGTTGGATATCCTTCATTGGAATCAAAAGTCCATCTATTTATGAGAGTATCTCCATTCCAGTCCCATGCTGCCAAAACAGTACGGGTATAGTATCCGCGGCACATAACCACGCTCGGTTTCATTCCATCAAGATAAGCAATACAGGCAAGAAAACGGTCTACACGGTTTCCATAGTCATCGCCCCATACCTGATCTAATTGTGAACCAGTAGGATTTTCTGTAGAAGGGTGTCTTCTGGGTATATAATATACTGTAGTTTTTTCATGTCCGTTTGAGCCATCAAAAACAGTGAGATATTCGGGACCAGATAATATTCTACCTGAAGAATTTCTGTAATCCTGAGAATCATCATCAGAAGCAGCCGGACCAAGACTTAAATAATTGCCTGATCCGTCTTTCGTTCCCGGAGCAGTTTTACATACAATTTCAGCTATACTGTCACCATCCAGGTCATAAACCATAAATTGCGTGTAGTGAGCTCCCGCACGGATATTTACACCAAGGTCAATTCTCCAACGGCGTGTACCATCCATTTCATATCCATCCAGGTAAACATTACCGGTATAACCACTATTAGCGTTATCTTGTGCATCTGTTGGATCCCATTTTAGGACTATTTCATATTCTCCATCACCATCCAAATCACCAACACTGGCATCATTGGCGGTATATGTATATGATCCGCTGGCATTAGTACCCCCAGCAGGTATTTGTAAAGGAACACTAAGATAATTTTGTGCCCAAACAGATACTGTATCGGACACTACTTCTTCGCCTCCGGATTTGAGGGCGGTAACAAAATAACTATTTGTTAAAGACGTGTTAACCGATCTGTCAATAAAATTGGTTCCCTTGCGGAGTAAATCCGGATTTACCTTTACTGCATCAGCGCCATCTGTAATCCTGTACACATTGAATGCCAGCGTGTCTTCATCCGTTTCTAAAAATCTCCATGATGTTAAAACCTGGTTCGCTGAGGTTTTTACTGCAAGCATACCTCGTTTGATGTATTCCTTTTGTACCTGTCCATAGGCCTGTATGGAAAACATTAAACCTAAGCATACTATTCCTTTTGTAATGTTGTGTAAAAAATTTCTCATTATAATTGTTTTGGTTTAATATTTTGATGTATTTACTAGTTAGTTGCAAAAAAACAAAAATTTATTGAAAAGCCAGCCTATAAAGCTGAATAGTTTGGACTAAAAAGCTAACCTGTTCTAGGATAGCTTTTAAATTGCATATTATAGCCAGTGGATTATTTAACATATATTATCTTCCCAACCCACTGATCATTTTTATCAATATTAACACGGCAGAAATAAATACCATTTGAAATGGCCTTTCCATTTGCATCTTTACCATTCCATGTAAGATGCTTTATTCCCTGCCTGCATTGACCATCAAACAACCGGCATATTTCCTGGCCCAGGTAATTGTAGATCACAACTGATACCTCACTATCATTATCAATCTTAAAGGATATTTCAGTTTGACTGGTAAAAGGATTTGGAGTAATTGTAATGGGATTCTCTACCTTTGTCAGGTACGTATTTACCGGAATAAATGAGCCAGGTTTTACAATTATTTCATCGAGGTTACCAAAATCAATGTTTGCTACAGATGCAAACCGTATTGTATTTGTAAACTCAGGATCAAGATCAATATTTACAGAATCATATATGTAGTTTGTCCAATCGGATGTATTTTTCATAGTAAGACTTTCGACTTCTCCATTGACAATTAATTCACCTGTTTTGGCTGGCGCATTCAATGCATATCTGAATAAAAGTATATGTGCACCACCATCATTCCCATAGATATAGGGAAACTCAACATAACCGGGTGTTGTAAGGAAATTTGCAAATGCTGTACCATTAAATCCTGCAATATTTGACTGGAACAAAACATTATATGCATCACCTTCCTCTGCCTGCAAATAAGTAATTGGACCAGAAACTCTGGAAACTTCTTCTATAGCCGATTCGAAACCATCGCTGTTTACAGCGGTTACAGCATAGTAGTAAGTTTGCCCATCGGTAAGTGCAGAATCCAGGTATACAGTATCTGTAACAGGAGAGGGATTAACATTAGCAAAGCCTGAACCAGAGGTATTTGATCGTTTAATATTATAACCAACTATTTCACTATCAACATGTGGATCCCACAATAGTTTTACTTTCTGTACTCCATTCCGGACAATAAGCCCTGTGGGAACTGTAGGGTATATAGTAGCAGCAGCAGAAACAACCTCGGATTCTATGGATTCATTATCCCAATTGTCCACTGCAGTTATTTCATAGTAGTATGTTGTGTTTTCAATTACGGAAGTGTCTTTATAGAATAATGAAGTTACAACAGCAGGATTAACTTTTGAAAATGGGCCACCTGAACTTATTGATCGATAAACATTGTAGCCGACCAGGTCGGTATCCGGATTTGCATTCCAATCTATATCAATGTAATTGCTGAAACCTTTTGCAGAAATACCGGAAGGCATGCATGGTGCAATCAGTGAATCATGAGTATACATCTCAGTTCCAAGGTAAAATCCTGTTTGTGGCGGCTGGTTATAACCTGTATTTTGCCAGGCAATTCCCATCCTGTAAATATGGTCCTGCAACAAACAGTTAATACGATATGATGTTGATGTAGTAGTTGAATATATTATTAATTCAGTATTATCGGATTTACGCAACATTACCTCTTCGCGCCAGTCACCAAACAAGTCGGCGCTCAGGCAGGGGGTAGATTTTGTGCCGTTATTGGATGAACACCCCGAGGCAGTGAGTAATGTGTTTGTATAACCACCTGTATAATTCCAGTCATAAACATAAATATTATCAAGAATTTCTCTTTGAAGATCTCCATCCCACCAAATTGTAAAATTGGCAGGAGGTGTGCTGCTTCCAATCTGAATTCCATCACTTGAGTATAACTGATTAGAAAGGCCTCCGCCTGCTCCCCAGGCTTCATATCCTACATATCGTGGGTCTATATCAGCAGCAGTTCCTCTTCCTACGTCACCCGTATTTGGTTTACCCCAAATAAGGTCACCTGTTCTTGCATTCCGATACTCAAAACCGGCATCAATAGGATAATGTTCGTGGGGTTGAAACACTTCATAACCAGGCCTTCGCGGGTCCAGGTCACCAAAATGGATAGCATCGCCATGGCCCCAACCTGTGGTATATAAACCGGTTCCGTCATCGTCAATAGAGCATGCACCGTAAATAATCTCATCTTTACCATCATTATCCACATCCCCAACACTCAGGTTATGGTTTCCTTGAGCTGTATAGTCAGCATTTTCTCCAATTAGATCAGCATTAAATGTCCATATATTACATAATGAGTCACCCCTGTAATTCCAGGCTGCAAGTACAGTTCTTCCTCTTCCACTTCCTGTATAGTAACCCCGGCACATTACCAGGCTGGGTTTCATCCCGTCAAGATAGGCAATACATGCTAAAAAACGGTCAACTCTATTTCCATATGTGTCACCCCAACTAGCAACATCTCCTCTGGCAGGAATGTAATTTGTAGTAATTAGTTCATATCCGGTTTTACCATCAAAAACTGTGAGATATTCCGGACCAGTTAATATATAACCAATACTACTCCTGTAGTCAGCTGCATCATCATCTGATGCTGCAGGGCCTGCACTAAGAAAATTTCCCGACCCGTCTTTGGTTCCGGGAGCTGTTTTACAGGCAACTTCAGCTTTACCGTCACCATCCAGGTCGTATACCATAAACTGTGTGTAGTGGGCGCCTGAACGAATATTAATGCCTAAATCTATTCTCCACAAGTGTGTCCCATCATATTCATAGGCATCTAAAATTGTATTGCCGGTAATACCTCCATATCCATTATCTCTTGAATTAGCAGGGTCCCACTTTAATACAATTTCATATTCCCCATCACCATCCAAATCGCCTACACTGCAATCATTTGCAGTATAGGTATAAATTTGTCCGTCCGGATAACTTTCAGTAACATCTTTGTTGGTAACCGTGTAAGGAGGCGTTGTATCCTGGGGAGGTATTTGTAATGGTACGGTTTTATAATTTGAGCCCCAAACACTAACTGTATCGGATACAATTTCTTCACCTCCTGCCTTTAAGGCAGTTATATAATAACTATTCGCGGAAGCAGTTGTTGCACTCGCATCCAGGTAATTGGTACCGGCATTTAATGGAGATGGGTTAACCTTTACGGCATCCGCCCCATCTGTAATGCGGTAAACATTAAAAGCAAGTGTATCTTCATCTGTTATTAGTTTTCTCCATGAAGTATATATCTGGTTTGTTGTTTTTGTTATAGCTACCAATCCCCTGTTTATATCTTCCATCTGTGGTTGCCCGTATGTTGTCGTGGAAAACATCATTATGGTAACAAACACAAATCCATGCTTTAAAAGTGAATAAATAGCATTCTTTTTCATTTTGATTGGTTTAAAGGTTTATTGCAAAGATAGGTTAATTCATAATGAAAGTGATTCATGGTTTTATAAAATGAATACATATAATACAAGTTTTTGATGAAAAGGTTTCATGAGAATAATGATAAATTTATGCTAAAACACGTTAGCGGAATTATATTTTCATAATACTTATATCTAATAATTAAGTAATTTTTTCATTGTCAGGGCAGGAAGTTTATTTTAGTTTGTGGTAGTCCATTTTTTATTCACCGCAAGCCGGCGGTTCATGAGCTCCACTTCCTTCCGGTTCCAATCGATGATCCTGATTAAGAACCATGCAGTGAACTTTAAGAAATGATTTTGATTAAGATTTAAAATGAACCTTTAAAGTAGCGGTGGGTTGCTTGTGTGGTGTGTTGGCCCGACGGGATGCGCGGCAGAGCGTTCATTCCGTCTTGATTTTTTGTAACTTTTGCATCAAGGCAAAAGTTTTGGAATAAAACGATTATATGGCACATTCCTTAACTATAGCTTGCCATTAAAATCATTTATTTCATTGCTTAGTTTGGTAGCTTGCAGAAGTAAGTGGTAGTCCATTTTTTTCAATCGATAAAAAAATGGACGAAAAAAATCTAGTCCCAATGACCGTGGCCTTTACCCGCAAGGCCTTCCGGCCACCGCATAGGGACGGGCCAACCCGCAAAGTGCCAATTGATTGGTAATTCTTTCTACCAAACTTTAGTAAAATTTTTTAAGCTAAAATTAATCAGTGACTTTTGCAATAGCGGCGTGTTAGCCCGACGGGATGCGCGGCAGAGCGTTCATTCCGTCTTGATTCTTTATAACTTTTGGATCAAACCAAAAGTGGAGAAAAAGAACCACTATATAGTATGTAAGTTAACTAAACATAACTTTCCAATCAACTTCTTATTGTTATATTTAGTAATAATTAGTTGTTTATGGCTGTCATTTTTTGATTAAGTAATCACCTATCTGATCAGTCAGTTAGGATGTAAAGAGGCTTTATTAATTACATCAACGGATTATACTTGCTTATATCTAAATAGAACTAATTAATAAAGGGTTTGTTATTCCATTTAAGTCAGCAGAATACATGATAAGTATGAAGAGAATATTTGGATCATAATATAAAAATAGCAATAGATCAACGATTTATAACATTTTGTCATAATGATTTGTCCTGTAATCCTTATTTTTCGTATATTTAATAGATTTAATTATTTCATCGATAATAATGAAGAGAGTGTCTCTACATATTAATATAAAGTATTGTATTTATATTATAATGATATTGGTATTTGTATTTGGTAAGAATACAAGTCTTTATGCACAGTATGATATAAGGGAAGATTTTACATTGGCAGAATTTGACATTATGGATGAATTGTATGAAGATGCAGCCAAGAAATTTTTGAAAATACTCAAAAAAGATCCGGATAATTGTAATTTTAATTACCGGTTAGGTTATTGCTATTTGCACATTCCCGGGAAAAAATCGGAAGCAATACCTTATCTTGAAAAAGCCATTGTTAATACTTCGCCGGATTATAAAGAAGGTATATTCAAAGAAACTACTGCACCAACTATAGCATTGTTTTATCTTGGTCAGGTATACCGGATAAGTAACCGGCTGGATGATGCGATTGCTGCTTTTCGAAAATTCAAAGATTTGAATGAGGATGATTACTTTCAAACAGAGCGTATTGACCAGGAAATAAACTCCTGCGAAAGGGCAAAACGCTTGCAGCTGGAACTCATTGATTATAAAACAGAAAACTTAGGTGATAAGATAAATAACAAGCTAAACAATATGAGACCTGCCGTTTCTGATGATCTTTCAACACTCGCGTTTACTACAATCAATGATGAAGGGTATAAAGATATTTATATCTCAACAAGATCTAAGGATGGCACATGGAATCGACCCAAGAATATAACCGATGACATTGGATCTTTAGGCGATTGCTATACCGCTGATTTAAATCAGGATGGAACAGAACTTATTGTGGTACAGAATGATGGTGTTGTTGCCGATATTTACTATTCAAAATTTGAATTTAGTGAGTGGTCAAGAATGAAAAAATTTAAAGGGAAGATAAACAGCAAATATCTTGAGACGTTTGCATCATATTCCAGGGATGGTAAAACATTATATTTTACAAGTGACAGGAAGGAATCCATGGGGGGACTTGACATTTTCAGGATGGAAATGGATGAAAATGGCAAATGGGCTAAGCCGGAGAATATTGGAAGTGACATAAATACGATCTTTGATGAAGAAACCCCCATTATGGCTGATGAAAATACAATGTATTTTAGTTCTCAGGGTCATGATAATATGGGAGGTTTTGATATCTTCTACTCCAGGAAAACTTCGGGTGGAGGCTGGTCGAGTCCGGTGAATATTGGTTATCCGGTAAATACTACAGATGATGATCTGGGTTTTGCACCTATAGAAAATGGGGATTACGCTTATTACTTTCAGGCACTTCCTGACGGTTATGGAGCCCTGGATATTTACAAATATGAAATATTCTCAGAAAATCATCAAAGAAATATTGTCTTGAAAGGTCAGGTAAACCTCTATGCTAACGAAATAGGAAATTTAACAAAGTATAGCATTACCCTGAAAGAAACCAATACCGGTGATGTTCTTGCCAGTGTATACCCTGATGCCAAAGGTAATTTTATACAAATGCTTAATCCGGGTAGTTACCAGATACTTTTTGATGTTGACGGGTATGAACAAAGGCAGGAATATATATACATTCCTGTAGGATATCCTCAGGATGACTATTTACTAAATGTTACACTTGCACAACTTGATATTCCTGAACAGGAGGAAGAAACACCCTTGTTGACGGCAGAAACAACAGAAGTTCCTGACAATACAATCGAGCCATCAACAGACACTTATCAGGATTATTCATCCAACTACTCTGGTTCTGCGAGTTATACCATACAAATATGTGCTACGAAGAATCCACCCGATTTATCGAGATTATCTAATGCCAATGGTGTGAAGGTAATTCCGGGTAAGGATGGTTTTAACCGGTGTATTACAGGTGAATTTAATAATTTAAGCGATGCTAATAAAACATTGCAGGACCTCCGAGAGAAAGGATTTACGGATGCCTTTGTAAATAAAATTACACGATATTATGGTGAAACACCATTTACTGTTACCGGAAACAAAAACGGGTATACAATACAGATCATGGCCCTTAAGAGACCCGTAGAAAGCACATATTTCAAAAATATAAACGGGGTAAAGGTTTCAAAGGGTGATGATGGCTATTATCGCTATACTATTGGTGAATACAAGGTAACAACCGATGCCCGGCAATATGTTGTTGAAGTAAAACAAAAGGGATATGCCGATGCCTTTATCAGGAAATTATCAAGCATTTCAAATTATTAGATTGAATAAGCTTTAATGCTGGTCGGCGTTTCAAAAAAATGATGTATAATTGCGTTTCCTTTTTTACGAAATTCTATCAATATGAACAATCCTGTTTTACGCCTGCTGTTTGATTATAAAGGTTCTATTAACGAGAAGGAATATCGCAATGGATTGGTAATACTCTTTTTTATCTCATTGACATTCATTATCAGTAATATATATTCATTTCTTCAGGTTAAGATTATTTCATTGCATGGTATAGATTTTTATCAGAAAATAACCTATAGGAACATGATAATAGATGGATTGTGGCCGCAAATCCTTCCATTAAAATTTGTACTATTCTATTCAAGTTTTATTCTTGCATTAAAGAGAGTGAGGTCTTTAGGATGGGGTACATGGTCTTTTCTCTTTTTCGGTTTTTCAATATATTTTCTGGTAACTATATTATCGAATTCAACAACAATTATAGGATTTGCATTTTATGATGAGAGCTATTTTACCACAGGATATATACCTATTGTTTCATTTTTAACCCTTTTACTGGTATTTTTTATAAGCCTGCCGGGAACCTTTATTCCAGCTATAATAAAAACAGATAATTCACAACCTGGGAATAGCATTTTTTTATCCTTTTCACCATCAAAAAAGATTGATCAGAAGGGCTACCTGCAGCATCTGGGAATAATTATTGCAATTAGCTTTGGATGTATGATGGCGCTCGTATTCTCTTTCACAGCCTTATATAAGCTTGGGAGACTTACAGATAAAATGAGTCTGGTGCATGGGTTAATAACAATTGTTTTGTTTTTGGTTTTCGCAGTTTTTTATACATTGTTAAATGTTCGCCGGTTGAAGGATACGAAATATCCCGGATATTTTTTTATTATAATAATATTGGTTTACATCATTGTTCAGGTCTTTTCAATTTATCTCCTTTATAGAGTAAATAACTATAAACAATACATGATTGTAAGTATTGTGCAAAAAGCGTTTCATCTCATCTTTCTTGCCAGTCAGTATCTTATCATTCTTCTGCCTTCTCAGGAATAATAATTGCTATTATTGGGGTTTTGAATCTTTATTATTATTTTTATTGGATCAAATCGAAACAAATGAATATTTTCAATGGAAACCTTAGTTTATGCTTATTTTTCATAAGTATGCTTTTAATCAATTCATGTGATTCTAAGAAAGAAACTCAGATAAATATTACCGACACCCCTTTCAATATGCCTGAGATAGAGCTTCCTGTAATACCAGGCGAAGTATATAATATTAAAGATTATGGAGCTGTTGGAGATGGTCTGACCAATGACCAGCTGGCTATTCAGTTAGCAATTGATACCTGCGCTGCTCAGGGCGGGGGTAAAGTCGTTATTCCTGCAGGATTATGGTTAACAGGTCCCATACGATTAAAAAGTAATGTGGAACTACACCTGGAGACAGGAAGTATACTTCAATTTACCGATAATTTTGATGATTATCCCCTGATGTCATACAAGTATGAAAAACGAAAGGCTGTAACGTGTCAGCCTCCTTTATATGGAGTTGATCTTGAAAATATTGCAATTACCGGAAAAGGAGTTATTGATGGTGCGGGAAGTGTATGGAGACCTGTTAAAAAATATAAATTAACTGAAAATCAATGGAGAAATTTACTTCATTCAGGAGGTGTGACCAATGAAGAAGGAGATGTTTGGTATCCTTCAGCAAATGCCTTATATGGCAGCATTAAAATTCGAAACACGGATAATCAGAGGGTAAATTCAGATACATTGGTTAACCTTGCATCTTTCGAAGATATGAAAGACTTTCTTCGACCGGTATTGATTAAGCTTGAGAATTGCACACGTGTTCTTCTTGATGGGCCAACATTTCAGAATTCTCCTTCGTGGAATATTCATCCATTGATGTGTAAGCATATTACGATCAGGGATATAATGGTTAGAAATCCATGGTATTCGCAAAATGGAGATGGTTTGGACCTTGAGTCTTGCAGTATTGGTCTTGTTGAAAACTGTACTTTTGACGTAGGCGATGATGCAATATGCCTTAAATCCGGCAAGGATAAGGAAGGAAGGGACAGAAATATACCTACAGAGAAAATAATTATCCGGGATAATATTGTATATCATGGACACGGAGGCTTTGTAATCGGCAGTGAAATGTCTGGAGGAATCAGGGATATATTTGTAACAAATTGCAGTTTTATAGGTACAGATATCGGACTGCGTTTTAAGAGTGCCCGTGGGAGGGGCGGTGTAGTTGAAAATATTTATGTAAACAATATTTGTATGACAAGTATTCCGGCTGCTGCTATTCATTTTACTACTTACTATGAAGGAAGGGCGCCCTTAGAAGAAGATGAAGATGATACAGAACAAAAAGGTGTAAGGGGATTTTCAGAAGAAACCCCCGTATTTACAAATTTCACTATTTCAAATATTATATGTAACGGGGCTAATAGCGCTATCTCTATTAGTGGTCTGGATGAAATGTATATCAAGAATATCCTTTTTAAGGATATAATAATAAAATCAAAATACGGGTTTTACCTGTTTAATGCTGATAGCATTGTTTTTAATAATACTAAGCTCGTTGTTGAAAACCGGCCTGCCACGGTTATTCGAAATGGAAAAAATATTGAATTTTACCATTTTGATATTAACAATGAAGCTCAGGATTCGTTGTTCTATGTTTCTGGTGAAAAGTCAGGGAATATTCTGGTTGATAAATCATACGATTTAGAAAGCCAGGTCATTTTAGGAGATAAGATTAAAAATTTGAAGATTGTTTCACATAAGAAATAAAAGCTTTTTTTTCTGTTATTGGGTAGTATATGAATGGTTCACGCAAAGTAGAGCACAAAGCAATTATTGATGTTTGTTTCAAGTAAAAACTGTAAGATGAAATGCCTCAACAATAATCCAATTATATCCATTAATCCAGTTATCCATTCAAAAAACAGGCAGAATAAACATTTAAATATTTACTTACTAATAAACCAATGTAACAATAATCTATTCTCCTTATTTCGGAGTGGCTGTCCAGTCATAATCGTTAAAAACACCTTTGGCCAGGTTATTTGAAACAAATTCTCCTTCCAGTTCTATTTGTGGAATACCGAGATACGCATTCCCATCAAAAGAATAGATAAACTTACTCTCTTTGATTTCAAGTTCATAAAATTCCTGCGCATAGTATCGTTCATTGCCCAAAGGGATCATTACGGTTAATACATTAATACTTTTTCTATTATCTGCAACGGTAAAAGATATTCCATTTCCTGTCCATTCTCCTGATACGGGATTACCGCTCTTACAGGCGATAAATAATAATGGAAAACAAAATGTGAAAATTACTAAATGCAGTTTTTTGCGGTTTTTCATGGCAGATTGGATTTTTTTTAAGTATGTTTGATATAGTATGCTATGCTGATTTGAAAAAATTGGTTTATAGTTATACTAAATACTTTTAGACAATATCCATCTTCCGCTTATAGTCTTAATATTAAGCTGATAAAAGCAGCTAAATAAAGTATAAAATTAAGAAATTAAATGGAAATATAAAAATTACAGCATTTTAATCTAGCTTAAAGAATAATTCACATTTCAGATGAAAAACATCCAATCAACAGTAAATTGGGGTATTATTGGTGCCGGTAATGTTTGCGAGAAAAAAAGCGGTCCGGCTTTCAGTAAGGCACCAAATTCGGATCTTATTGCCATAATGCGGCGTGATAAAGATAAAGCAGAAGACTATGCCAGACGACATAATGTAAAAAAGTATTATACCAATGCTTCAAAGCTTATTAGTGATCCGGAAATAAATGCCATATACATAGCAACACCACCGGTTTTTCATGAACAATATGCCATTGAGGCCATGAAAGCAGGAAAGGCAGTATATATTGAGAAGCCTGCTACACTTGATGCTATCGGGTGCGAAAGGTTAATTGAAGAAGCCAGAAAACAAGATGTTCCGGTAAGTGTTGCACATTATAGAAGAGCTTTACCGTTGTTTCAGAAAGTTAAATCCATTGTTCGTGAAGGAATTTTAGGTAAGATCACTATGATTAACCTTCAATTATTCCAACCTGTTACTACTCAGTTGATCACCAAAACGGATGATAACTGGCGTCTTATTCCTTCAATGTCGGGAGGTGGTTTATTTCATGATCTGGCCCCGCATCAGTTGGATATTTTGTTCTGGATATTTGGCGAAGCATCAGATATATCAGGATTTTCATTGAATCAAAGTAACCCGGGTAAAGCTCCGGATTTTGCTAAGCTCAATATGATCTTTAATCCGGGTATCGTATTTACAGGAGTATGGTCATTTAGTGTGCACAATAGTACAGTTAGAGATAGTTGTGCTATTGCCGGCAAGAATGGAAGGGTAGTATTCCCCTTCTTTGGTAACCCTACACTTAATCTGCATACGGATGCAATGAATGAATACCTGCCCTTTGATCAGCCGGAGCATATTCAACAGCCTCATATTGAGAATGTGGTGAAGTATTTTAGGGGGGAAGGGGCTAATCCCTGTTCCCTGGAGGATGCGTTACAGAGTATGAGAATGATCGACGCCACTAGTAGAGAGTGAAAATGGGAGTGAGAGTGGAGGAAGAAAATGAGAATATAAGAAGATCATGAACGTAATCCAAATATACTCTTCCCTTAGCAAATTTGATAAAATTGCGTACAATGCTGAAAATCGAAGGGACGCAGAGAACTGGCCTGATTCTTTAAAGACGCGAAATGGATATGTTAAAGGAAATAAGTTATACCTGCCTGATACACTTAAGAATAATGAAGAATTTAGGGACGCGAAAACCATAATTATAACAGAAAGGATACCAGTGCATGGAATACCTGGTGTTTGTCCATATTTGGATAATGACTACAAACCCATATTGGTTTATAAACAAGTCAATCAACCGAAATCATTTGAGATTTTTCGCATTCAGGAGAGTGAGCCGGGAATATTTCAAATATCCCTGGATTATACAACCCATGCCTCAAGAATTGGAATACCAAAAAGGGATAACCACAAAATAGGCGAGTTATGTATAAAAACGCCCCTGCGTTATAAAATTAATGGGAAATCGGATTTTACTTTTACCGGCCGTAAACAGCGCACATATTATGAGTTTGATTACGTATTTGAATTTCGCGAGGCGGATCGTGTTACATTTGTAAATCCTTCGAAAGCTTTATTTGAGAAGGTTATTCCAAAGTATCGTTGCAAGTTAGTGGATGAGAGGAAGTTGTTGAGATAAGCCCTACAATCTAACCCCAATAACTAATACATCGTCTACCTGTTCCAGGAAACCACGCCATGTTTCAAAAACTTTGTCGAGTTCTTCTTTTTGTTTATTCATGGGTTTTTGATGATGAGAAAGGAGAAAATTTTTAAATTGTTTATTCATAAATTTTTTACCTTCAGGGCCTCCGAACTGATCTATAAAACCATCGGAAAATATATAAAAGACGTCCCCTTTTTTATAGTTGATTTCCTGCCTTGTGAAAGGTGTTTCCGCGTTAATATGGATACCTATTGGCATCCTGTCGGGCTTAATTTCTTCGAGTTCGCCATCGCTTATATAAACCATTGAGTTGTACGCTCCGGAATATTGCAGTATTTTATTTTTTGGATCTATCACACATAATGCGATATCCATACCATCACTTTGTTCACCACTTTCGCCGGTTTGACGAAGAGCTTCAATTACATTTTTTCTTAATTGGTTCAATATTTTGTCAGATTCTACCAAAGCTGATTCATTTACAATTTCATTGAGGAAAGCAGTCCCCAGCATACTCATAAATGCACCGGGAACACCGTGACCCGTGCAATCGGCAGCAGTAACCACAATCTTGTCATTTTTGTGTGTTCCCCAGTAAAAATCTCCACTTACTATATCTCTGGGTTTAAACAGAATAAAATAGTCTTCCAGGTGCTCCAGGAAAAAATCTTCGGGAGGTAATACAGCTGATTGAATCTTT
Organism: Bacteroidales bacterium; assembly: GCA_016926235.1. Next base: position 25,009 of record JAFGOZ010000477.1, read on the forward strand.
TGAGCATACCAGATGCTGTCGGTGATGGCAATATTTTTTTCTTCTATTACTTCTTTTTGGGTGCTTATCTCTTCATTCAGCTGTTCAAGATGATAGTTCTTTTCTTCAATTGTCTTTTTCTGAGAAGCCAGCAAGTGCTTTTTTCTGATTGTTGATATTAATCCGAAAAGAATAATGATGGCTGTAAGGCCAATAAGAACAAGTATGGCAACTACATAATGTTTCATTTTTTTTTCCTGTTCTTTTTCTTTTTTCAGTCGTGCTATTTCATTCAATCTCTGTTGCTCCTGTGCTTCATTAAGCTTAATGGTTGCTTCCTGTAAGTCATTTTTATAACGCAGGTTTTGGTTTTCGCGGTCCACACGTTCTTTTTCTACTTCCTGGCGTTGTTTTACAAGTTCAAGATTGGCGAGTTGGCGCGCTTGCTCAAGAGAATCAATTTTCTTCTGCGACATTTCCTTCTGACGTGCCTGCTCCGTTTCCATCTGCTTAATACGCATTTCATAGAGGTTTTCACCGGCCATTTTTAAGCGATATTCCTTTTCAAGTTTCTCAAGGTCAAACTGGTTTCGAGATTTTTCATTTTCAGCAAGTCTTTCTTCCAGGGAAAGGGAATCTTTTATGGTAAGGTATTTTTCATAGTACTCCAGGGCACCATCAGGGTCGTTACCTGCTTTCAGAATTTTACTGTAGGTGTTGTAGCATTCCATCAGCATATTTGCATTGCCTGATTTTTTTGCGGATATTATAGATTCTCTACTGGAAATCTCTGCATTATACAAATCATTTAAGTAAAGGTAAATACCTGCGATCAGATTCCCTATTTTGGCTTGCAGGTAATCATCATTTTGAGTAGAATTTTTCTCTAAACCTTCTTTTAATGTATTTATGGCATTAGCTGGCTTACCAATATTAAACTCACATACAGCCTGATTAATGAGAATATTAATAAGTTCCTTTTTTGGCGCGCCAATAGCTTTTCCAATTTCAAATGCATCACCGAAAGTAACAATGGCTTTTTGGTATTGTCTTTGTCTAAACTGGTCATAACCAATGCTATTAGTAATAAGAAATTCTGCTTTATGATTCATATCTTTTGCAATTATTAATGCATCTTGTGCGAGTTTAACAGATTCTTCATAATTGCCCATCATCCGGTATACAGAAATAAGCTTTATGGATATCCGGATTATTGCATTACCATTGTTTTTATTTTTTTGTATTTCAAAGGCAATTAAATAGTTATCGAGAGCTTTTTGTGTTTTGTTTAAGCTGCTGTATAGATCGCCCAGATTTTCAGTATATTCAGTTATCCCAGTTTCATTGTCGGAATAAGTATAATCCAGGGCTTTTTCGTAATAATCAATGGCATTATCATATGCCTGCAGACTTTCATATAATGTAGCAAGTTTGTTGTATACAAATGGTAACTCTTCATCGATATCAGCATTTTCAAGCATATCTGAAGCTCGTAGTAAAAACTGAATGGCTTTTTCGGTCTCATTATTATGAATTGCTTCATCAGCAGTGGTTATAAGTTTTCTATATTCAATTGTGTCGAAAGGTGTGGTTTGTGAAAAAGTGTTAATTGAAAGCAATAACCAGAGAGTGATATACCATGATGTAGCCCCGAAATGGTAAAAGTTATTATTTGACCTATTAGCTCTCATTTCATCTAATTAAATGAATAGGATAAACCGATTCGTATATTTCTTCCCAATTGAGGATTATATAACTGGTCAATAGTTTGCCCGGTATCATTTAGTCCGCTATAATGCTCATCAAGGAGGTTGATCACTTTAACAAAACATCGGATGTTCTGCCCAACCTTGTAACTGACCAATGTGTTGAGAGTGAAGTATCCCCCTGTATTTTTAAACAGGTAGTTATATACATCCTCTATTAAGAGGAGATTTCTCAACCAGTTTGATTCCCAGACATTTTCAATGGATACATAGAGTTTTTTTGTTGGATAGCAAGACAGGGACAATTGGCCAAAATGCTTGGGTACAAGCCTGAAATAGCCCAGGATGGTATCCAGGGTGGGCAGGTTCTGGCTGAAGTAGGAAAATGTAAGATTTAGCTCAACATCCATTTTGATGGAAGGGATGATATTTTTTTTCTTAACATTGGTTTGAATACCATATACCCGCCAGAATGTATTTTCATTCCTTATAGAACAGGCGCTGTCATTAATAGCATTCTCGTAATCAGGAATAGGCATTGTAATAGTATTATCAAAAAGGTTATAAATATGATTGTAATAAGTAGCCACATCTACTTGTATATCCCAAAACGGTGAAGTATTTATTCCAATTTCTAAACTCTGAAATTTTTCGGGTTCAAGCGAAGTTCCCGGAACCCTGTAATAGTAAATACTGTCAGGGTTATTCACTGGATAAATGATGGATTCGTATTCAAGGGACGGAGGAGGAGATTTATAGGCCAGCCCGGCCATTAATCGAATAGAGGACCGGGTGAATATTTTATATAAAACTCCCATTCTGGGGTTAATTTTATTGCCATATCTTGAGTTGTAATCATACCGGAAGCCACCCATGAACCTGTATTTGTTGTGATTTACATATGCCTGGGTAAATCCTGATAAATTTGTAAATGCACCAGGATAATACTTTCCATAACTAAAAACCGGATCAGTATAATCCACTTCATTTCGTACCGGGTAGTAATCTTTCTTGTTAAAAGGTTCTGACAAGAAGTTGGTTAAAGGCAGATACAAAGATTTCTGGTAGGATAATCCGCTAGTAATCTCTATTTTGTCAGTAGGTGCAACAGTAAACAATTGCTCAAGTAACAGGTCATTTGATTCTGAATACAGGTACACCTTGTCTGTATTATATAGATAAGTGAGACCCAGGCTGCTGTTATTATCCATATGGTATCTAAGGCTTGAAACCTGGGTAAAACTTGAAAACCTTTTCCGGGTTTTTTCATATGATGCTGATAAAAGCTGTATAATCTCACCCCAGTAGTTTTGTGGGTTATTATATTTATATCTTGCAGTACTATGGCCAACAGAGCTGTGCGAGCGTCGGTACATGTTGTTATAGGTAACTCTTATTCCTTTAAAATTCAGGTCAATACCGGTCATATAGCTAGATGAGGGTAACTCTTCCATATCCGGGGCAAAAACGGAGCCTTCATAGTTTGGACCATAATTTTCTCTCATAAATGAAGTCTCATCCGGCACAGAAACGGTTCTGTTAATTACATCACCCGAGAGGTATCTTCTACCCTGAATTATAACGCTATCAAACGAATTTAAAGGATTATAGAAATTTTCTTTGTCGTATTTTATATTTACATCGTTAAATTCCGTCTTACTACCATAAAAAGTATACTTTAGGATGTTGTTGTTTTTTCCTGCCTTACCTCCTATAGTGAAATTAAAACTGTTATATTCATTTTCTCCCAGGCTTATATCTGCTCGTACAAAGGTTCCCTGGTCTGATTCTTTCGTAATGATATTAATAACTCCGGCAATAGCATCAGCACCGTAAATGGCAGCAGCAGGGCCATATATAATCTCAATGCGTTCTGCCTGCCGAACAGGAAGTTGGGCTCCAATCGGCATTCCTTTTACAACCGAGGGTTTTATGGGTACTCCATTTAATAAGATTTTTGTATAAAAGTTACCTGTAAGTGCACGCACTTCAAAGTAATCACCTGATTCACCTGATCCGGGTTGCGATACCCTTATTCCCGGCATCATTTTAAGTATGTCTGTAAGTGAAGTATATTGCTTTAAAATGATCTCTTCATGGGTAATTATATGTATTGTTACCGGAAGGTCTGATAAATTTTTGGATGTACGGCTGGCAGTAATAACTTTTATTTCACTGGTATCTAAAAATGGTACAAGATCTTTACCTTCAAGCACATCTAATGCGGGAAGGTTTGTATCAGCTTGTGAAAATGAGCTAATTGATAAACAGAAAATCAGAACGAGTTGTGTATAATGCCGCAAGTTCATACCAGCAGAAAATAATTATAAATATATGGAAAATATGATAACGTGTAAAGATTATTTGGCATTTGTCTTATTTTATCTACCATACACTTTATGAATTTTATATCTTTACTATTATTAATTTTAAATTTCTGACTGAAATGAAAAGAACACACAGCACTATATTGACAATTGGCTTACTATGCTTGATGTCTGCATTACATGGTCAATCTACTGTCGAAATTGAAGAGAAAAATACAGTCAAATTTGTTAGTTTTCCCGATTTTTTCAACTTTGACATTCCGGAGCCCTGGCCTGAATACGATTCAGCTGTGGATTACTTTTTAACTCAGGTAAAATCAGAAGATCCGGATTTTGTTCTGATTACCGGAGACCTGGTAAACGGGCACTGGTGGGACAGTCCACGCTGCATTGAGCATATGGGGGCTGTATATTATACTGGATGGATACGAAGAATGCAAAGATACGGCCTAAAATATTATACAGCAATAGGTGATCATGAGCTTGGCGATGATCCCTGGCCTGAAGATAAAAGGCGCCTTGTATCCTATTTTCAAGAAGTTTATAATAAACACTTAATGATGCCGGACAATGGACCGGATTATAAAAAGGGCTTAGCGTACTTTGTACGCAAAGGTGATTTGTTATTAGTTACTCTTGAACCTTTTGAAATCGTTGATGATTCAATGCGTATAGATGTAAGGGGAGAGCAGCTTGAATGGTTTAGAAAGGTATTGACAGATAATAAGGATGCAAAATTTAAAGTTGTACAATGCCATGTGGGTTTGTGGGGCGATTTAAAAGACCGTTCATCAAGCCGCCTATTCATCGAAAACGGAAAAGAGGGTGATTTTTATAAAACCATGAAGGAGTTTGGTGTGGATCTTTACCTGGCAGGTGAATTTCATGCTGTTACCATTTTGGAATCAGATGGAATATGGGAGATTGTGCATGGTTCATCATGGGGAAGAAAGGTTGTGGATACAGAAGATTACCTGGTGGGAGAGGTATGTGGCGATACGCTTAAACTACAAATGAAATGCATATATATGGATGCAAAAGGAGGAAATATGTGGAACCTTAATAAAGATAAAGGACCTCAGGAGAGAGTTGAAATCAATGAAAAAACACTGAAAAACGGACCTGAGATAACAGGAACATTAACTATAATAAATAAGAACGGTAATAAAACGTATACAAACAAAACAGGGTATTTTATTGAAAATGAAGAATAGAGTGGATTCTTTTTTGAAATTCTCCATAATATAACACAAGTATGATATTTATAACCGGGCAAATATGTACTTAATAAAAAAGAGGGGTACAAACCGAACCCCTCTTAATAAATTTACTCACTTCACTTTATAAAAATCTTTTCAACCCTGGCACCATCTACATCAATTCTCATTATGTAAAGCCCTTTCTCCAGGTTCTCTGTATTCACAATTTGAGTGTTACTATTTATGTTTTCGCTATAGAACAAAATCCTTCCATCAATCCCAATTATTTGGATGGATTGAATAATTTCGTTTACAGATGTAACAACTGTAACATTATCAATTACTGGATTAGGGAACAGATTTACAAAAGGAGATTGAATGGATTTGTCATTCGTTCCATCTTCAATTTCATCATTAACAGTTATAGAGAAGGATTCAGTAATGTTATTTCCCGGCCTTCGCACATCAAAAGCTGTAACCCTGAATGAAAGGGAAGGGGTTGCTTCGTAATCGATATCACGTATAGAATATACACTATCATTACTTAATCTTATCCAGCCATTATTATCATCTCCGCTACCTGCAACAAATTCAAAACCATATACATCTTCTACATTAATATCTGTTACTTCAAATGTTCCCAGTAATGTACCAATCGGCACATTCTCATCCACTGACGAGCCGGAAAAAGTGAAGGCTGTAGGCATAGCATTATGGTATTCAAAGGCTCCCATGTCAATATTTGTTTCAATACGTTCATTACCATTCATGTCCACAGGGCTTTTCATGGTTACAATATATCCCGAATCTACACAGGGTGAATTATATCTTAGAGTAAAGATATTATTAGCTGCATCGGAAAATAAGGGATCGCTGTTTTTATTGTTAGTATACCTGGATTGATCATATGATCCAGAAAGAACAACAAAATTAGTTGTGTCGCCATCAATATTACAATAACTAAAATAAGGATCCGAGGCTTCATCTTCAATAAAAATTTGATGATTGCCATTATCCCATAATATGGTATTAATTATCTGGGGATTACAATTCATAAAAAAGGCGAATGCTCCACCATCATTAGCAGTGTTCTTTACAATTGTATTATTAACAATCTTGCCATAGAATTGAGCATCAAAGGTTATTCCTCCACCATCGCTGGCACTATTGCCATATATAAGGTTACCTTCAAGATAAGTGCTGTCTGAATTTACAAAACAAATAGCCCCTCCGGATATTGCAGTATTACTTATAAATTGGCAAAGAAGAATGTTTGAATTTGAACTAATACTGCTAATAGCTCCTCCTTCGAAATCAGAAATGTTTTTTCGGAAAATATTTTTGTAAAACGAAACTGATGAATGATCCAAAAAGACAGCTCCACCACCGCCAATTGAGTAATTGTTTTCAAATATAGAATTTGATATGGCAAGTTTTCTGGTATTATCTATATAAAAAGTGCTGCCATCAGTTATATCTGAGCTTGTTTCATGTTTTGCATACCTGAAGTTACAATAATCAAATTTAGACGTATCGGCTGTTTCTTCAGGGGTGTCGAAAACGAATCCAAACCAGGACCCCTCATCATCTTCCATATTGCTTAATCCTGTGGTATCTGATACGGTAAATTCAATCCGGTCATTTGCAGTCCCTTCTGCCAGTATCTGACCCTGTACATCAATACCGTAGTGCCCCTGGAATTCAACAACCGTTCCCGGGCATATCGTAACCACCGCACCTGAGTCAATATAAATGTCATTTGACACTTCAATGGTATCATCACACAGGTTGAGCGCTCCACTTATATGACCATACCATGAACCATCATATTCATAGGCCCCCATATCAATTGTATCATCTATTATGCGGTCATTACCAAGTATATCAACTAAATCCATAATTTCAAAGTAAGGATTTCCCTTGTTTATAACAGGAGATAACGGATGGGTCTGGTAATAATTCATATTAAAATCTTCTCCGATAAATAATGGGTATTCGGTAATATTCCCAAAACCTGTAAAATTAGATGCTGCACTTTCAAAATCACTATATATTATAGTAGGAACGGAATCACCTTGTATGTCAATGTTATTTGTATTGCCCCAAATAATGGAATTTCCTAATTCATAATTTGAATTATTTGAGTATATGCCGGTACCATTATTATCAGCAATTGTATTATTCGAGATCATAGGGGCAGCGCCGTTATCAATCCATAATCCTGCACCACTTGAAGTTGCAGTATTTTGTGCAATAACATTGTTCATAAGAAGAGGTTTACTGTTAAAAATAGCAACACCTCCACCATCCAAGGCACTATTAATGCCAATTATGTTATTGTATAGTGTTACATCTGAGTTATTGAAGATACCTATAGCCCCTCCATATGTTTCGGCTGAACAATTTAAAAACTGGCTGTTAAGGATAAATACATTATTTGAATTGTGGAAGTATAAGGCACCACCCCTGTTATCAGGATTACTACCTGTAGCTTTACCATATTCGAACTGACAATAAGCCATATATGAAGAATCCGTATGATTATTCAGGTCAATGAAGCGTATGCCACCCCATCCGGCAGATGTGTCAGCTGCTGTGAATTTTATAGGATTATCTTCTTCACCGGGTGCATATATCTGCCCTTCAACTATTAACTGATGGTTGCCTTCGAAAAGGACAACGGTACCGGCGCATACTATTAACAGGGTGCCATCTTCAACGGTAATGTCTCCGGTAATCCTTACGGTGTCTTCAGTACACCATCCGTGTAATATGTCGTTAATTGTGCCAAAATAACCATATTGGTATTCATAAGCTCCTATATCAATATAATCATACATAAACCTCGGTTCTCCTGCAAAATCTATTATACCAACACTATCTGCCGTATAATCAGGTTTTCCGGCATCACGGCAGACTGAATTAAAAGCAATACTATAATCGTTTGACAAACCATTAAACAGGTAGCCTGGCCCTTCAGGGGATTGCCTGAAAATGGGATCATCATCCAGGCAGTTTTCATATTGACCTTCAAAACTAACACCCCCTCCAAATCCAAAACCATGGTCAACATCACTGCCTTCCTGAATATCACAATAATTGAAATCGGGACTGCTCCCGGCCATTTCAATGTATACCTGAGAGCCTGAATTATTTGCTACATTTGCCCCAATAATGCAATTGGTAAAAACAGGGTTTGAGCCGCTGGTTGAAAATACGCCCCCACCGTAATTTGCCGTGTTATAGGCAATGGTATTATTTTTCAGAACAGGATCTTTTGATGCGAAAATCAAGCCTCCACCATACTGGGCAGAATTATTCGTAATTACATTATTTATAAGAACACCATCCCCATCGCTGCAAATCCCGCCTCCGCCACCATTCGGGGCATAGTTGTTACTTATCAAACATCCATTAACATGCATATAGGCATTATCTGTTGTATATAATCCGGCTCCGTACGCGTCAACCTTGTTATTATAAAAGATACAGGCATTTACAATTGCTACTGCACTACTTCTTAAATAAAGTCCTGCACCATAAAATTCAGCATAATTATTTCTTAGAATACAGTTTGATAATGAAATATGAGGGCTATTTACAGCATAAATTGCCCCGCCGCATTTATCAAAGGAATCAGCTCCTTTTGCTTTAGTGTATTCAATAATGCAATAGTCTATAAATGAGGTGTCTGTATGTGTGACATTAAACCGCAAACCACGCCATCCACCTTTGGTTGTATCAGTATCAGCAAACATAGTAGTATCGCTTACAGAAAATTGGATCATATCATTTTCTTCACCTAATGCCAAAATAACACCTTGTATATTTATTGCATAATGGCCATCCACCAGCACAACCGTACCCGGGGCAATCGTTAATGTAGCGCCATTATTTACCGTAATACTGGCTGTAACCAATATTGTATCGGCAGACCAGGTAGTATTGGCCGAAATATCCGTGTTTACTATCTGTAATGAAGCATTAATACGGCAATTTATTGCCATTATGAAAACGAGTGAGAATAGAATTTTCATTCTATTTCTTAGGCCAGGCCTGTGAAATAAATTATCATTTAGATTTTTCATGTAGTTAGATATTAAATTTATTAGTTTTCTTATCCTAATTTAGAAAAAAAAGAGATTGGATAGTCTGTTTTTCCATTTTTTATGCAAATATTATACAAAATATTGTGTATAATATTTTAAATAAATCGGTTATGAGCTTTAATGAAAGTAAGATTGTTATATATGTATTTGTTTACTTTTCTGGTTTAATTACAAATCTATACTCATACTCTTTTTTCTTCAACCTGTATTCTTCATGTACCGGGTAACCCCAGCTATTATCGCCCCCAATACCTCTTTGTTTCAGGTCTATACATATTTCCACAATATCCCTGAAAGGAACGTCAGGGGTGAATTTTACGTACTGGTCAAACTCTTCTTCATAGTATTGATGTGCATTGATGGATAGCAGAGGTTTTCCTTCAATTATTAGTCCAAGCCCTTTATCATTCAGGAACTTAACCCAACGTATATCGGTTTTATTGCCATTTTCCTGTGGTGTAATATAGGGGGTATATTGATCCATCACTTTACCGGAATATAATCCAACAAACGCGCTAGTTTTACGGTCCTGGTATGATTCAAAAGGACCGCGACCATACCATGTCATGTTAGTATAATCTCCGGGCATGGCCATCTTCATACCAAAACGGGGTAGTTCAGGCATAGTATCCACGTTTATTTTCAGGCGGGCATATACTTCAATACTGCCATCTTTCTTAATAGTGTACCTGTTTGTATAATCTGATACACCCGGAGTAAGATTGGATTTGATTTCAATTATTACCGAGTCAGCTGATTGATGGATGATTTGGATATTTTCAACAGATTGTTGTGAAGCTATATCTTTCCAGGGAGCGCATCGTTTGGGCATACGTTCACCTTTGTCGTTGTCTGTCGGGATTCGCCAGAAGTTGGGTACAAGGTTTCGTTGCATCAATGATTTACCATCAAGTACATAATCCCTAAGGGCTCCTGTTTTTTTATCAAAAAGGATGGTAAACAAACCATTGCTTACATTTATTCCTTCATATGTTTCCTTAGCAGAAAGGGGGTTCCCATTAAGAGGACGGGCTTTAATATTTGATGGCCCTGATAAAATGAATTGCTCGGATGCAACTATATGTCCTTTGGGTATAATATCGGATGCTTCCCTTGTTTTAGCATATAGATTAATCAGTAGTTCTTTGCCAGTGCAATTTAAATCAGCAAAAGGCAGAGTGATTTTTTCCTCCTGCTGAGGTTTTAGTCCATTTTCAAGAGAGATAAATCCCTGTTTTATTAGTTTATCCAGTTCGTAAACCTCGAAGGATAATTCATACTCTTTCAGATCAGTGAAGAATGAGTTGTTTTTTATTGTAATGAATCCGTTTTTAATGTCATTTTCAATGAACTTAACATTTTGATACACCTTTTTTACTTCCCATAAACCAGGTTTTGGTGTTCTGTCAGGGAATACAATGCCATTTAAACAAAAGTTCCCATCACTTGGGGAACCTTCTGGTCCGAAGGAGCCTCCATAACCCCAGTATTCGTTGCCGTATACATCTTTTTTTACAATTCCCTGGTCAACCCAGTCCCAGATAAAACCACCCTGCAATTGTGGATGGGCTTCAATAACATCCCAGTAATCCTGAAGGTTTCCTGTGCTGTTACCCATTGAATGAGTGTATTCACACATAATAAGGGGGCGGGGATCATTTTGTTCTACAAACCATAATAGTTGATGTTCACGAGTATACATGGGAGCTACAATATCAGTAGCAGGCCCTGTCCAGCAGGTTTCATATTGAACGGGACGAGTTTTATCGAAGTTTTTACACCAGTTATATACTGAGTCAAAGTTTGCACCGTAGCCACTTTCGTTTCCCATCGACCAGACTACAATACTGGGATGGTTCCTGTCTCTTTTTACCATGTTTTGCATACGCATACGTAACTGTGAAAGATATTCCGGTTGTGTTGCAATAAGTGAAGTACCTGTATGTCCATATTCCGGACGTCCCTGGTATTTCATTATACCATGGCATTCAACATTCGCTTCATCAATTATATAGAGACCATATTCATCACATAAGTCATACCAATATGGATCATTCGGGTAGTGACAGGTTCGTACAGCATTGATGTTGAATTGCTTCATTAGTTTTATATCCTGCAGGATGTCATTTTTTGTAACAACATGCCCGGTTTTATGGTTGTGTTCATGACGATTTACACCTTTTATCAGCACAGGTTGTCCATTAACCAGGAATTGCCCGTTTTTAACTTCGGTAGTTCTGAACCCGACTTTTTGGGCAATCACAAGGTCCATTTTATCTTCATTATTATTGACAGTAATAATTAAATCATACAGGTCAGGTTTTTCTGCACTCCAGGTTTTTACATTCTCAATTGTCCTTTTAAATTCAAGCTTTTTTGTTTCCGAACCGGTAAAACCAAATTCTGATGATTGTGAGTAAACTACTTCATCGGTTTGTCTGTCTATTAATTCAATGCTTGCAGTTCCCTGTGTTTTCTTCGGACTAATGCTCTGCAGATCGATTCGAAGCGAAAAAATACCATCTTTATAAACTGAATCCAGAGTAGAGATTACTTGAATATCCTTTATGGAAACCTGATTTGCTGCATATATATAAACATCTCTTTCAATTCCGCTAAATCGCCACATATCCTGATCTTCAAAGTAGCTTCCATCGCACCAACGGTAGACCTGAACAGCCAGTTTGTTTTTACCTTTTATAAGGTATTTGGTAATATTAAACTCACCCGGTGTTTTGGTATCTTCTTTGTAACCGATCAATTGTCCATTTATCCATACATAATATGCTGAATTGACTGCTCCGAAATACAGATATATCTGTTTATTTTCCCAGTGTTTCAGAATGGTAAATTCTTTTATATAGGAACCTACCGGATTATAATCCTTTGGTGCATAGGGAAAGTTCTTTTCAAATCCAAAACCAATATTTACATAGTAGGGAACACCATAACCCTGAAATTGCCAGTTACCTGGTACAATGATATCATTCCAGGTTGCAGCATTGAAATCCGTCTTATAAAAATCAACTGGTTTGTCTGCCGGTTTTCTGCACCATGAAAACTTCCAATACCCATTTAATGACATGATGTAGGGAGAAATTTCACTTCTGCCGGTAAGTGCAGATTCCTTATCAGCATGATATATAAAACTTGCATGAGCGGGTTCATTTCCAAATTCATTCACCAATATATTGTCCCATTCATTGGATTGTGAAATAGAACTAAAGGTTATACCAAATAATAAGAATAATTTAAGAACATTGTATTTAATGATGTTGAACGTCTGTGTCTTTTTCATATTAGTTAATGTGTTATTTACTATTTCTGTGCGTAAATTAAGGTTTTTTCTATCAGTTTTCAAAATTCATTTTATAAATTACTTCATTCATTTTATTATAAGCTTTGATAATCTTAATAACTTTTCCTAAATTTATAAAGTAAAACACCAATTAACCGCGTATTCTATGGCTGTCAGGATAAATGTATTTTGGCTAGTCTTGTTTACTATTTGTTTTGTTCCTGTTTTAGGGCAAAACTTTATAGTAACAGGTTTAATAACTGACAGGGAAAATAATCCCATTGAAGATGTTCTGGTAAAATCTAATGCTCCAAATTATTCCATTAATACAAAAACGAACACGAAAGGAGAGTTTAAATTATCACTTCCTGATACGGTTAATAATCTTACTATTACGAAACCTGGATACAAGAGTGTAAATTCCCAGGTTAATTCAAGCTGCCATTTGAATATTACTCTTGAATTGTCTGACCTATTGGTTATGTCACTTGAGGATATTTTAAAGACTAATGTTAATACCGTAACTTTAAAAGAAGAAAAAATAACTGAAGCACCCGGTATTGTAACCGTAATTACAGGTGAAGAGTTAAGAACACTTGGAATTAGGACTGTGCGTGAAGCATTAACATTGGTTCCGGGATTTTCCCCATTACAAAATGATGATGAGATGATATTTGCCATGCGGGGTATTTATGCCACATCAAACCAAAAGATATTGGTAATGCGCGATGGTCATTCATATAATGAAGGAAACCTGGATATACCTCAGTTTGAGTATTCCCTTTCAATTGAGAATATCAAGAAAATTGAAATTATCAGGGGCCCCGGAGCAAGTATATATGGGAACAGCGCTTTTGCAGCAGTAGTAAATATAATAACTGCAGATAGTGAAGGTATCAGGGCAAAAGTGGGTTTTGGGAACTATGGACAATTTAATTTTGATGCGTATATCTCTCAAAAAGTAAATAGTAATTCTTCATTTCTGGCATATGGTCGATATGCCTCTAACCAGGGTCAACCTTTTGATGTGAATATAAATGGTCCTAATGCACCAGAGAACACTAAAGGAACATATTATGCATACCATTATCCGCGTAATTATGATGTTGGAATTCGATACAAATCAAGGTTTTATACCTCGTCCCTTTCTGTCCGGAGACATTGCTATAAAACCTATTGGAGCGCAGAAGGATATCATACAAATGTAGATAGTATTTTTATACAACCACGGCTTTTCCAAAATAGTATTCATTATGATCTGAATTTTGATCTGGAGGTTCATAAAAATGTAAATCTTACACTACAAAACTATATTGATTATAGTATTTTAACTAACTATCGTTTAGTAAAACCCATCGATACGTTAAAATATCTACACGGATATGTCCAGAATAATGAATGGAATGTGTTAAAAGCAGGGACAAAATACTATACTTCCTGGAAATATAGCTTATCAGGTACAATTATTTCAGGTATTGCATTTGAACATCGTAAATATCTTGATTCATGGCTTATGTCAAACGCGTTGGATTCATCAAGGATCGTTTTATCCATAAAACCTTTTTATCCTGAAAACCATGAGAGCAGGGGGGCTGCATTTATTCAATTACATCATACCGTAACACCCTGGTTGAGAATTGATGGCGGGGTACGTTATGATATTGCCGAGGATTTTGATGCAACACTTAATCCCCGTTTGGCATTAATATTTTATCCCTTTAACCCATTTACCATTAAATTGATATATACAAAGGCATTTCAAGCTCCGGGTTATTCATACCGTAACTCTGTTGCTGCATTCTCAGGAAGTGTAGAGCCGCTACAATCTGAAATTATTAATACCTTTCAATGGTCTGCACATTATGATTTTGAAAAGGCATCTTTTATTGAGATATCCGCATTTTACAATCGTCTGAATAACTTCATAACAAGACCAGAAAACCTTACCTATTATACAAATATTGGTAAAATGTCATCATATGGCATGGAAATAGAAAGCCGCATAAATATTGAGAAATATTCAATATTTGCTAATTACTCACTGCTATTGCCTGATACCCTGAATATGGATGACAAATTCCGATTAAATATTCATAATAATCGTTTTAAGAATATGCCCATGCATTCGGCAAATGCAGGTATAACTTATCATTACAGAGATATTTTTGACTTTTCAGTATATGGTCAGTATGCTTCTTCCTTTTATTCGGTAAATGATGTTAAGCTTGACCAAAGGTTGATTTTAAATACATCTCTTCGGTTGAGAAACATATATAAGTATGGAGAGATTGATGCATCCATCTACAATTTTACCAATCATTTATATTATTTGGGTGATCCTTCCGTAAGGGCTTTACCCCAGCCCGGAACATGGATTATGATATCAATTGTTACAGATATTCCTTAATTTTAGTAAATTTAGAGATATAAGTATTAATGCAAAAATACGTTTATATATAATATTCTTTGAATATCAAGTAATGGTGAAAGAAACAATGAAGGTAATCAGATAATGAAGAATGCGTTATTAATACTAATATTACTCACTATATTACAACAAAATCTTTTGTCCCAGCAAAGAACAATGGAAGATCTTGAGGTAGCGCTTACTATAAAATTATGCGAGTATGTTACATGGCCACTGGAAGTCCGGGATACATTCAGGATAGGTGTTTTTTCTGATAAACCTCAGTTAAAGAACAGATTTAAATCATTGGAACATAATTATGTATTAAATGGGAAACATATTCGTGTTGATTTTCAAAGAAATGCATTACAAATAAAGGAATATCAATTGATTTTTGTAGATGAAGATAATCTTGGACTTGTAGAATGGTTGAATGATGAGTTGACCGGGAACAATGTGCTTATCATTACAGAAAATTACAAGGTTGGGAAAGAAATTATGTTTAACCTTTTACCAGACAAGAATAAAGGGATGGTATCATTTGAATTTAACAAAACGAACCTGATTTTTGAAGGATTTGAAATACATCCGGATATTATTGAATTACGAGGAAGTGAAATTGATGTCAGGGAATTGTATAAACAAACAAAAGATCGATTACTTGAAGAAGAGGATAAGGTTGCCGAACTTCGGAAAAGGATTAAAATTCAGGCCGAAAATATTGCTGATCAGGAAAAGCTGATCGAAGAGCAGAATAAAGATATTATTAATAAAAACTTACAAATATCAAATCAAACAGATAGTATAAGGTCAAAAGAGCAAATTCTTAACTCTCTAAATGCCAGGTTGGAATCCCAAAAGGATGAAATTCTTCAAAAACAAATTCTGCTTTCTATGCTTGAGAGTGAAATGGGTAAAGCAAATGATTCCCTTTCAAAACAAAAATATAGCATAGAAGAACAATTGGTTATGCTTGAATACTTAAATAACCAGATTGGAGCTAAACAAAAAAGCCTTGTTGAAAAAGAAACGGCCCTGATAGAAAAGGAAAGCATGATAGCTTTTCGTAACAAGATGATTTATCTTTTGGTGTTTATGGCTGTGGTTTCGATCATATTCCTCATTATAGCCCTCCGATCAAGCAAACAAAATAAGAGAGCACAGGTAATATTGGCTGAACAGAAGGAAGAGCTTGAAGCCACATTAGCTAAATTGACACAAGCCCAGGATCAATTATTACACGCTGAAAAGATGGCATCCCTGGGGGTGCTTATTGCGGGTATTGCTCATGAAATAAATAATCCTATCAATTTTATTAATTCGGGATTACAAGGTTTTAATTCCTTAATATTTGATCTTTTAAATATTCTGGAAGCATACCGTATAAAATATGCTAATAAAAAGGGGAATGAAGAAATAGATGAGTTGGAAGAAAAAATGGAAATGTCATTTCTTGTTGATTCGGCCAAAACCTTACTGGATAGCATGAAAACGGGTGTTGACAGGACTAGTGCTATTGTTAAGAGCTTAAGAATGTTTTCCCATATTGATGATGAAAATGTTAACCTGGTAAATATTCACGAAAACATTGATCTGGCATTGACGATATTGGTTAATCAATACAAAAACCGGATAGAAATAGTACGTAAATATGGCGAAATAAAATCCATATATTGTATGCCAGGCAAACTTAACCAGGTATTTATGAACTTGATTACAAACTCGATTCATTCAATATCAGACAAAGGGAAAATTACCATATCAACAAAGCAGGACGATGGAAATGTAAACATTACAATTGAGGATACGGGATGTGGAATTCCTGATAACATAAAAAGCAAAATATTTGATCCATTTTTTACTACTAAGGAGGTAGGCAAGGGAACAGGACTTGGATTAGGTATAGTTTTCAATATTATTAAAGACCATGAGGGTAAAATAAGTTTTGATAGCACCGAAGGAAAGGGAACGGTGTTTTATATATCCCTGCCGGTAAACTCCAGTATTAAACCGAAAATAGAACAACATAGATGAAAAAAGATGAAAAAACAATATTATATGTAGATGACGAAGTAGAGAATTTACAATCGTTTAAGATAATCTTTCATTCTGATTATAATGTATTTATTACCACATCGGCCAGTGAAGCGATTGAAATAATTAAAAAAGAGGCTATTAAAATAGTCATTTCTGACCAAAGAATGCCAGATATAACAGGACTGGAACTTATCTCAAAAATAAAAGAATCCTATCCTGATATTATTTGTATAATTCTGACTGCATTTGCGGATATTAATGCATTAATGCAGGCTGTAAACCAGGAAGGGATATATCGTTACATTATGAAACCCTGGGATGAATCGGATATGAGACTTACCATAAACAATGCATTAGAAAGATACAGGATAAAACAAGAAAATTATGAACTTATTAATAATATTCGTCAGAAAAGTGAAGCACTGGAAGCATCAAACAATGAATTATTAGCAGCCACAAAGGCATTGGAGGAACGAGAGGCTATCCTGAAACTTAAAAATACTGAATACCAGGCTTTAAATATTGAATTAGAAAAGGCTATTCAGGAATTGAAAGCGGCAAAGGAAAAAGCCGAAGAAAGTGACAGGCTTAAATCTGCATTTTTAGCAAATATGAGCCACGAGATCAGGACACCACTTAACGGAATAATGGGATTTGCAGAATTATTAACAGTTACAGAAAAGACATCAGAAAAGTATGATAATTACATTGAGATTATACGAAGGAGCGGAGAGAGAATGCTGAATTTGATGAATGACTTGATTGATATATCAAAAATTGAAGCAGGTATTGTTGAAATATTTACTAAAGAGTTTAATTTGTCCAGCCTCCTTGAAGAAGTGTATGAATTTTTTAAACCTGAAGCAGATACCAAAGGTTTAAAGCTTTCAGTAGATAACTCATTGGAAAAAGAGTTTTATATTTTCACTGATCCTTATAAAGTGGGACAGATATTGAATAATTTTGTTAAAAATGCCTTAAAATACACCGAAAATGGGAGCATAGTTTTTGGATACGAGATACGAGGCAGTAACTTACTATTCTATATCAAAGATACCGGAATAGGAATTTCACAGGAATTTTACGAACATATCTTTGAGAGATTCAGGCAGGGAGAAGGTATTTTAGAGAGAATTTATGAAGGGGCAGGATTAGGTTTATCTATTGCAAAATCATATATTGAGATGCTTGGAGGAAAAGTCTGGTTTGAGTCTCAGGTTAAGAAAGGTACTATATTCTATTTTACAATTCCCTTAGTTTCAGGTTCAGGAAATGAAACTTCAGAGATTGTTATTTCCTCGCAATTAAAATTACTAATAGAAGAACTAAATATTTTGGTTGTGGAAGACGATGAGACAAATGCTGAGTTTCTGAATCAATCATTGCAAGCTATACAAGCTAAAGTTGTTTTGGTCGAGAATGGACTTGAGGCGCTTAAGATGCTTGAACAACAATCTAATATCCAAATGATACTCATGGATATTAAAATGCCAATCATGGACGGGTATGAGGCATCAAAGAAAATTAAAGAGCTATACCCTCATATGCCAATTATTGCCCAAACGGCCTATATTACTGAAGACGACAAAAATAAGCATAAATACTTTGATGCATATCTTACCAAACCGTTAACTTTAAATAAACTAATCAACACGATTAATTCGTGCTTGGAAAGTAACCTTAATGGAAAGGATTAAGTTAAAAATATGTACGCAGCCCATCCTCAATATGTAAGTATTTCCATATTTTAAATAATTCATTATCATCAATACAGGAATATTTGTTTGGTTTCAGGATGTCAGCAAGTCGGGATAGTTTAGAATTCTCAATAGTAATATAAGGTAAAGCCTTACCTGTATTAACCTTAATATTGCCATGGTTCTTTTTGATGAGAGAATCATTAAATTCTCGTGATTCCTTATCACATAACGTAGCTCCAGTAAATGAAATAATTATATTTTTGAATTTTAATGGATTTGCTAAAAATTCTTCCTTACATACAGGTATTAAGATTTCAGGTGGAATATTATCTGGCCTGGGATATGAAATCCCATTATCTGTGGTGTAAAGATTATATCCATAGCCCATTTCTGATATTTCATATCCTGCCAGGTATTTTTGTGCAATTTTATTTCGATATCCTGCTTTCTGAAACCTGTTTTTGTATTGAAATGAGCAATAATTTATTCCAATGGGTAAATTTTCCTGGTCTGCCATTCTGATAATTCTAAGAGCTGTTAACTCAGAATCAACAGATACAGGCTGTTCTCCATGAAGATAGGTGTAATTCCTGGTATGTAATTTCTTTACATTATGCTGGGTAAGCCTTAATTGATGTAGGTTTAGATTGGTTACTCCTGCATTTACCAACTCTTTTAATAATTTAAAATAGAAATCATCAGTATTCGGTACAGCAGGTATTTCAACCGTTAGGTTTTTTATGTAGGGCGAAGCTTTCTCAATCGTCGATAAATCGTAGTCTGTAGCTCCAATATCAAAGCGTACTTCATTTAGTCCAATTTCTGCCAGTTGACGAAATATATCATGACTTCCTAATATTCCGTTTGTATACAACCAAGTGTATAAACCTGGATCACATTTCCTTTTTATGGTGGTTAAAAATGAGGCTAGCCTCTTAAAAACCAGCAAGGGTTCTCCGCCAGAAAAACTACAGGCTTTAAAGTTTAACTCATTTATATATCGGGCATAATCATCTGCATTTTCGAAAGTCAAAGTTTGGGCAGTAGGCTGATCATCATTATTTTGTGGTGCCGGACAATAAAAACAACGGGCATTACATCTTCCGGTTATAAACAGACACGACCATTCTCCATGGCCGCATAAAAGGCAACCGGTAGATATACTGTTTATATAAGGTTTTGTATGTTTAAATAACCATTTTACCTTGTCAGAATAGTTACTTATAAGGTTATCTCTTTCTTCTTCCAAAGTCATAGCCTCATAAGGATTTATCCACTTCAGGTCAGGGTACATTTCAAATGAGCTTTCGTTTTCATTTATCAGCTCATTCATCCATGAATGCATTGGATCCATGCAGAATAATAATATTAGTTTTGTAATAATTTAGGAAGCCTTCTGGAAGGCATTTAGGAAGCAGGAAAGGAGAATAGCTATAAATCTGAAGCTATATAAAGGCAGATAAGCATTGCCCAGGTACAGAATATTACTTTGTTAATTACCATTTAGTTTAGGTGAGATATTTTATTTTCAATTCAAAAGTAGAAATATTCTTTGGTATTTATACGAGTTGAAATTTTGTTATGTAAATATTTTTATTTTTACATTTATTTAAATATTAGATATTCCATGAATGACTGATTGGAAAGGAAACTGAAAGATGACATTAATTGAAGGCATTGCAACTTTTTTTGGATTGATATGCGTCTGGCTGACCATAAAGGAAAATATCTGGTGCTGGCCCACCGGCCTAGTACAGGTATTCCTGTATATATTTGTTTTTTACAATGCCCGGTTGTATTCAGATATGATTTTGCACATTATTTATGTCATAATCAGTATTTATGGATGGCATCATTGGTTACATCCTGATAGAAGCAAGGAACCGCTAAAGGTGACCAGAACAGGAAAATATATTGTGTTATGGATAGTTATATGTTTATTTGTGGCGGTTATAATAGGTTATTTTATGCAAACCTATACCAATGCTGCAATACCCTATGCAGATTCATTCATTATGTCTGCAAGCCTGGTTGCACAATGGCTTATGGCCAGGAAAAAACTTGAATCGTGGTTGTTTTGGATAACTGTGGATGTTATCGCAGTCGGGGTCTATTGGATCAAGGAATTGTACATTACCACAGGGCTTTATACTGTTTTTCTGATTTTGGCAATTATGGGATTTTTTGAATGGCGCAAAAGTTTGTTAAAGGAAGCTGTAATATCTCAGAACTCATTATGACTAAAACGGTAGGACTGACCCTGGGAAAATTTGCCCCGCTTCACAAAGGGCATCAGTATATGATTGAGAAAGCCATTGAGGAAACAGACCATGTAATTGTAGTAATGTATGATGCACCGGAAACCACTAATATTCCATTGAATATGCGTGCAAACTGGATCCGGCAGTTATATCCTGAGGTTGAAGTCATAGAGGGCTGGGGTAGTCCTTCTGATATGGGTGATATTCCTGAGATCAAAAGAATTCAGGAAACATATATCTTAGGAGTCCTGAAAGGCAGAAAGATAACTCATTTTTATTCCAGTGAATTCTACGGAGACCATATGAGCAAAGCTTTAGGGGCCATCAACCGTGAAATTGACAGGGAGCGTGCTGTGGTCCCGGTATCGGGTACACTGATTAGAGAAAATGCATTTAAATACAGGCAGTTTATCACTCCGGTCGTATACAAAGACTTAATAACAAATATTGTATTTCTTGGCGCCCCATCAACAGGAAAAACCACGCTTGCCGAATCTTTGGCCAAGCATTTCAACACAGTATGGATGCCTGAATATGGCCGGGAATATTGGGATATTCATCAGAATAACAGAAGACTTACATTAGAGCAACTTGCTGAAATTGCTGAGGGCCATCTGGAAAGAGAAGAAAAATGCCTGTTGGAGGCCAACAAATACCTCTTTACGGACACCAATGCAATAACAACATACATGTTCTCCCTCTATTATCATGGAAAGGTACATGAAAAGCTTGTCAGAATGGCTAAAGACATTGAAGATCGCTATGACATTGTGTTTTTATGTGATAAGGATATTCCTTATGATGATACATTTGATCGTTCCGGTGAAGCAAACCGCGAATATTTTCATGAAGAGATAATTTCAGATTTAAAATCCAGGGGCATTGGGTATACAATATTGTCGGGGACACTGGATGAAAGAATGAAAAAAGTTTGCAGAATTTTATATGGATATGAAAAATGGGATTAATTTATTAAATTTGGTATAATCCTTTCTTTGATATACCAAATCAATTATCATACCTATGAAAAAATATAGTTTTTATTATATTGGATTTCTGTGGTTCATATGCCTGTTAATCATTTCCTGTGACAATAACCCTGACAGGGACGACATTCCTGGAAAAGACAGTGCATTTGATCCCATTGCTTCGCTACCAAAGATAAAGAAATTTGCCGGAGGTGAAGAATGTATACTTGTATACCTTAATGTTCGTTTTATAAAACCGGATGGCACAATGGATTTTGATGCACTTTACAAACCAACTGCAGAATATCGTTTTATAAGAGAATTGAAATCTTCAAAGAAAAAGAAAAAAGAAACACCAGAAATGCCGCTTGGTGTTACACCTGCGGCGGTAAAGGAAGATCCTCATTGGGAAGTTATAACAGTAAATCTTACCCAACAATATACCGAAACTGTGAGGGATCAGGATGAGGGTGAGTGGGATACATATATCTACGGAGGAATGGTCAGAAATATCTATTCTTATGTTGATACTCCGCTTAATTCGGTTGAGTTTAATATATTAAAATCAGCCTCTGATCCATTATCTTTCGCAACTCTATGGCAAAAGGCAGATAGAATGGGTATACCTGGTGAAAATGCTGTAGCTGTAATTAATTATGATCCAAAATCCGGTTATACCTTTACAATTGAAAATACAGATTACAAATGTAAATTTGACCTGGAAGGAAATTATATTGAATAACCATAATATATTTTGGATGATTGCTAAAATTTCAATTTAGGAGGACTGCTGTTGCTGCTTACTTTAGCTTAAAATATAAGCACAATTTATCCCCGATCATGATATTTAATGCGAAATATTGATAAATTTATCAACTGAATTTAAAATTCAAAGGAATGAATGATAGCATTAACGAAGGATTAGGGCAGTTTCAAAAAGTACCATCTGCTCCTACAAATCCGCAACAACCAGTAACAAAGACAAAATTCGATATAAGAGACCTGTATGCAAGCGAAGGTAAGAATGAGGATGCAGGTGAGCAGCCGGGTCTGGATGAAAAACTCCGCCAGGCCTATTTTTGGATTACGAATACTGCTATTATCAGCCCTTTCTACGATATTGAATATGATGATGGCGATTCGAAGCGATTTGTTTTTGGAGATAGTAAAGTGGAGGTCACTCTTCCTAAAAATCAAAGTTATTCCAGTTTTGTGTTGATCCCATTATTAACCCTTGCTGTGCGCGGTAAATGTTTGATTGTTGGTGGTCCCGGACGAGGTAAGACAGCTACATCCATTCTCATGGGACTATTAGCAGGCTATTCCAAAACAGATGTCCAAAGAGCTATCCAGCATGGCCAGCCGCAAATGACGATATCCGATCTGCTGGGGCATCCATTACCATCTGACATGGTGAAGGCTGAAAAAACAAGTGACATACGCATTGCCTGGCGCAAATGGCTGGGCATGAGGGTTAAAATTATTGATGAATACAACCGTATACCAACTCGCACTCAGTCTGCCCTGCTTACAGTTTTATCTGACAACTATGCGGAGATCTTTGATCAGATATTCGAATGCCCTCAGTCCGCCTGGTACCTTACTGCCAACGATGATGCGGGAGGAGGAACCTACCAGGTGATTGAGGCTTTAAAAGATCGTATAGATATTGTGATCCGTGCTTTCCATTTTAATACCCGGTTTATTGAAGACCTTCAGAAACGCATTGAACTGAATTTTAAGCCTGAGTCCATGATTCCAGAAGATATCATCTTTAGCGAAGAGGAAATGGATAAGATAAATGACCAGGTAAGGGCTGTTACTATTCCGCCAGCATTACGCAAGCGCATCGAATTTTTTTGCCGACAGTTCGAATTTTTCGAATACGCCTCAGACAAACTGGAGTATATGACCAAGGATACTGCAAAGTTATCGGGGATAGATTTTCGAACTGTATTCAAGCAGGAAACCGGCAAGGATCATGTGAAAGACCTTGGATCACAATCCATTAATGGTGTTTCTGTAAGGAAGATTATGACACTTATTATCTATTCCAAGGCTTTGGCTTATTTTAGAGGTAATAAAGAGGTTGAACTGGAAGATGTCCGCCAGATAATACCCTTTATTCTGCACGATACACTGGTTCCTCACCTTGAATCACCATTTTTTGACCAGCCGGGCAATGAACGGTACAGAATAGATAGGATTGTATGGTTGCGTAAAATATTTGATCTTTCCTGTGAAGAATATGTAAGCCAGAACCTTGATGCTGCCGATCCTATGGATGCATTTGACGAGGAGTTCCGGAAAGGATTGGAAAACCTGCCCTTGAAAGAGGTTGACAAACGTCTTCTTGAAATAGAAAAGCAACTTAATAAATGGGCAGAAGAGAAAAAGTTATATGGCTACCGCCATGATGATATTTTAAAGCTGAAATATCTGCACCAGAGATACACCAATTACAGGAGATGGCTGCAATGGAAAGAATAACCTACCTGCCACTGATAAAACATATTGATGAACATGCTGAGTTTTACAATCAGCTATTTCGTTCCAATGAGATGAGATATGGTATACTCGACTACGAGAATGTATCTTCATGGACAGTTCATGTAATTGAACCAATTATAAAAAAGGTATCCGGGAATGATCCTGAAAATATAGGACGAGTATTTAAGACTTTGTATGTTGAATTACTTCAATTGCTGGGAACTAAAAAAGGAATTGTTTTTGAAGATGAGTACCACAAAACTTGGAGTCTCCTAGGTATAAATATCTCCTTGACGGTTAAAACTCCTGAAAGGATAGTTAAAGCTCTGGATAGCGCAATAGAAGCTATCCGCATATTTCAACCCGGTAAAGTTACCTATTGGATTTCTCTAATGGAACATACCCTTGCATCCTGCGTTAGTGTTGATGAAATACTTACCAGTGGGAGAGTATACGCCTGGATATGTGGCATGGCGCACCTCAGGGAACGGGTAGCTAAAGAATATCTGACTCTGCGGGAGGAGCTTAAAAGCCTTATAAAGGCAGTTTCATCTGAAGGTAAGCGGATGGAAGCAACGTTGAACCATGCATGGCCGGAGATAAATAAAACCTCTTTTGTTTCAGAGATGGGGGGGTATACAGGATATGGCGGTTATTTTACCGAACCTCCGGTTGCTACATATCTTGAGAATAATATTATTGTTGCAGATAGTGAAGTTTGTTGCGCCTTTTTTGCAGATGCCTATGGAAAGGTTCTCTTACCCGAAATTCCTTTAATGCCAACAGAAATTATAAAGATGGTAAGTAATGAAGGGATTAAAGATGTTATAGGGCAGTTCGGTAGCCTCATGCCTTTTAAAGATATCAGTTCGTTGGCAATGAAAGACCAAATCATTGTTATAACCCGAAAAAGTTCGCATTACATATATGTATATTGCAAAGCTGTATGAATAGCTGGCAGGATAAAATAGAATACACTATTAAAAAGTGGAGAGAGGACTGGCCTAAAGCCCGTGAAGTCTGGAGTCCCTATCTAAAACTGAGAGAACCTCAATTCTGTAATACATACAAAGACGCCGTGAAGGAAGGATTGGTAAGCAGCTTTGCCATGATACGGTTAGTTGATCATCGAATAGTTGTTGATGTTGAGAAGCTGGTGAGAGAGGGGGTGGAGGATTTCTCAATTGAAATTCTTTCTCATGAGATAGGCCATCACATATATGCTCCTGCAAACCTTTACGATTCGGCCCGTCTGCTTACCAAAATGAGATGGGCACTGGCAGATATTGAAGACAGGGCTCCCATGGCTGCAAATATTTATACGGATCTCCTTATAAATGATATGCTACAGCGCAGCAAACAGCTGAATATAGCAGGAGTGTTTCAGAAGCTGGATGCCAAAGCAAATCCTTCATTGTTGTTTACCTTCTATCTGCGCATTTACGAATATTTATGGAGGATGGACAGGGGAAGCCTTGCAACGGCGACGGATCTTCATTCTCCAAGGATTGATGCGGATGCTTCTTTGGCTGCGTCGCTTATTCGAAGCTATTCGAAAAACTGGCTGGATGGTGGTGGTCGTTTTGCAGCTTTACTTTATCCATACCTTTGGGAGGCAGAAGAATATAAGAAGGGACGTAAGTCAATTCTTATTCATCTTGATGCAGAAAATGCCGGAGAGGGTGGAGGTATAATCTCGGGTTTGGCTGAAATTGATCCTGAAGATTATGAAGGAGCAATTGATCCGCGTGGAGAGACCGGGAATGATGGATCAAAAAAGGCTGCAGTATCCGGTTTAGGTATAAAAGAAAATAAAGGTGAAGGGCCAAAGCAGCGATATTTGAACCCGGGCGTTTACATTGACCTGTATAAACAGGTAAATCCTAAAGTTGATGAACAGGAGCTTATTAATAACTATTACAGAGAAATTGCTTTGCCCTATCTGGTCGATTTTCCGTTGGAAGCTACAAATCCCTTGTCAATGACACAACTGGAAGGAACCGAAAGCTGGGATATTAGTGATCCGGTCGAGGAAATTGACTGGATAGAAACGGCTGTAAATTCACCAAACATTTTTCCCGGATATAATACTGTAAAAAGGACATATGGTCAGGAAGAAGACGATGCAGAAAAAAGCAAACCTTTGGATGTATATATAGGGATTGATTGTTCGGGATCGATGGGTAATCCGCGAGTCAACTTTTCCTGGCCGGTATTGGCTGCCACTATTATTGGCTTGTCAGCATTAAGGGCCGGTGCAAAAGTGATGGGATGCCTTTCCGGTGAACCGGGAAGTTTCATGGAAACGGACGGATTTACTTTTTCTGACAAAGAAGTCCTTACGGTGCTGACTTCCTACCTGGGAACCGGCTACGCGTATGGAGTTCCCCGTCTCAATACCCCCTTTGGAGAGCTCTATAAACGAGGTTCTCATGTGATTGTAGTTAGTGATGATGATCTTTTCAGTATGCTGGATGCGAAGGATAAGAACCAACCAAGCAACTGGTCAGTGATTGAGAAAGCACTTCAGAATGCCGGGGGTGTTGGAACTTTGGTATTGCATTCGAAAGGAGAGTGGCGGCCAAATGAGCAAAAACGCTTGCGGGATATGGGATGGAATATCTATTTTGTTACAAATGAGGAGGAATTGTTGTACTTTGCAACTGAGTTTTCAAAGGATCATTATCGGGTAAAGAAGAGAGTACAATGATATTATTTAATATATTGCCATATTGCCGTTGACTTTAGTCAACGGATAAAAGAAGGAATAATGTAGGGCTTTAGCCCCATAATAATATAAAGTGTATTATGAGTTTGAATGAGGAGGAACTACATTTATGTGGCTAAAGCCAAAATAAAAAACAACTAATTAATCCATTGGCTGAAGCCAACGGCAAGAAAAAAGTACTAATGACAAAATATAAAAAATGAAACATCCATGATAAATATTTTAACACACACAAGCATGATTATAAGCGAAAATCATCCGCTCAGGTAAAAGCTTCGTGG
>JAFGOZ010000478.1 GCA_016926235.1 Bacteroidales bacterium
CCGGGAAAGTCTTATTAAGATCTCTGAAGCATACTCTTCCCAAACCAATAAAGGTGAGAAGATGCAAATGCTTTACGATTACCTGACCAGCAATGAATTTTTAATGCAGGTAGGGGCCATCGTAGAAGGTTTTTCGGATCTCCAGGATAGCTATGTAAGAGAAAAAAGAGCGATGGAAAGGATTTGGAAGGAGCGGGAAAAGCAATTGGAAAAGGTCTTATTAAACACCAACCATTTCATTGGTTCAATAAAGGGTATTGCCGGGACATCGATTCCTCAATTGCAGGAAATTGACAAGCATGATGACACTCCACAGCTACCTGAAAATTCGTAATTTATTGGGACGATTCAAATCATTTCTTAATATTTCTAATTTGAGACCTTCTGAAACAGCTTATAAATAAAGAGTTGCAGAGCCGTGCTGTATAAATAAGAAAACATTAGAAAAAATAGCCTATTCTCCTTTTGGCAAAATGAAATCCTGGTCAACATACCGTCCGGTTAGCTGTTCGGGCTATTTTCTTCTTTTAAAAGTAGATGTCCAAGGTCATCCGGTATTGATAAGAGTATTTGTTCTTTTATAGGATCTGGCATCTTGTTTCCGAAAATTATTTCTTTAAATGCTTGTGGGGGAACACTTATCAATCTTTGGTCACGGGTGGCTCCATTTGGGTAGAATTTGTGAGTCCTGTATTCCTGTTCATATTCCCATTGACGGAGTTTGGAAAATACTTGAAGTATATGTTGTTGTTCGTATGAGTGTAAAGGTGCTGGTCGTATAATAGGCAATGTATCATAATAATTTACAATACCTCCACCGCCGAGATGATCAAAGAGTAAAACAGTATTAAATCCGATACAAAAACCTTGATGGTTCTCAGAATAGGAAGTCCACATTTGGTCATTAGAAGGATTTGCAGTTAAACTCAGGACTCCAAAGTGTAAATGAAAATCTCGGAAATACTCTTCCTGCATTTCAGAAACATATTGTGGATTCTTTAGGGGGGTATTCTTTAACCATTCTCTTGCAAAACTTCTATGTTTTTCTCGACTCCAGTTTTTATGATCCTTTTTTGAATGGTACAAATAGATATTAAAAATGTCCTTATCTGTTAGTAAATCATATCGTATAGGATTCTTACAATCATGAGGATCAGTGAATTCACTTGGAGATGCCATGTAAAGTACTTTTTTAGAGATTACTTCTAAGTGAAAAGGATTAGTCCATGATCTATACTTATATATTACCTCAGGTAATTCTAGTTCGTCAAAACTTGTATCTCTAATAGAAACTGGGTTCATATTTATAACTTTTTAAAAATCAATTAAAGACATATGATTAGTTCTATTTTGAGATCAATTTACTGATGCTATTAATGAAGTCGATTAATTTATCGAAGTTAGATAAAGCTAATAGTAATCCTAAAATTGAAACAATTAAAATAAATAGTTGCATTCGCATATTAATTCTAATCAGATTTGTGTTGGATATTTCTTTGAAATACTCTTCTATTTCAGTTATTTGAGATTTAATTTCTTCCCTATAATATTTGAAAACTCTATTGCAGTACGTCAAGAAGCTTGAATCTTTGCTCCATGAATTATTGACAAGAAGCATTAAGTTCAAATCAAATTCATTTGAATTGATATAATGGTCGATATTATCATCTGTAAATTCCAAGTTAATCCTGGTGGTTAGGATTTTCATCCTTGAGAGTTTTCTTTGGATCTTTATTTGTTTGTTAAATCTGGGATATTTCTTATGAATAAAACTGTAAACTTGTATTCTCAATGAAGTTATCTCGGAATTTAAATCCTTTAGGTAGTTTAACAAAATCCATGATGGGTATAATGTTTGAGATAATGCGATGTTAATCAGTATCTTATCTTGATTGAATTCATCAGGGAATGAATCGGAATCACCAATGACATAAAGGCAATTAATTGTCTCATACTTTGCTCTGTTTATAATATAAAAATTCAAAGCTTCATTGTAATAGATATCACATGGACGAGTTGAAAACAATCCAAATCCGATTTTAAAATCTTCAAAGGACAATTGATCTTTGGAGTTGAAAATTATAATATGTGGATTTGTTTTTAATGAATTGGAATAGAATCCATCAAAATTGACTAAATACTCTTTCTTTATTTGAAAGATTAAATCATCTACAAGTATCTTGAAAGCTTGTTCCTTAGGATATCCAGGTGCTTTAGAACCGCGTATAACCCTTTTGTGTTTTACAAAATCTTTAAATGGGAATAGCCATGGAATATCAAGCGGAACAATGTTTGTGTCCATTATCTCTTTTGTCAAAGAATGGAACTTGTCAGAAGGTGTAACTTCTAATTTCAGAAGAAAATAAGTGTCCCTTGTCTTGTAACATTTAAGCTCGAAGGAGTCAAATAGATCGTTATTTTCATCTTTTTGGTTATTTACAATTGAGAATAATCCGCGATAAGAAATGAATCCATATGATTCGATTGAATCAGCAATCCATTTTTTTATCTCAGCTTGTTCGGAAAACGTTAATTCTCTTTTAATCCAAGTTGAATCCTTGCACGATTTGGTTTTAAATAATGCCTCAAAATAATTTAAGATGTCCCTGATCTGATCAAGTTCAATTATGTCAAGTATTTCAATCTTTTGTACTTTAAGATCTTTGCTAGATGCTTGGAGATAAGATTTATTTTGCTCTCTTGGCTTAATGAAATGCTCTATTTGGAAATTGTCCAGTTCGTTTAAGATTTTTTTCAAAGGCGAGTTGTGAATTTTCGCCAATGTTGCAATTAAAAAATTTACCCACTTTTCTTTAAAAGTTCTCTTTTTATACTTCGATGTGTAATAGGACATTTTTATTTAATTTTTTCTTAGGACTGACAATAGTATACTGTTATTTGGAACCGGTTCTGCCTGACAGCTAACTTCCTTTTAAGAGTAAAGTCTCCAGATGTGAAATTAATTCTGTGTGTTTGCCAGGATTGGATTTAATCAAATTTTGAATATTCATTAGTTTCCACTTGACAGCAGACATATCCTTAAGTCCTTTAATTGGAAACAGATCCCAATCCGGATCCCCACGTTTAAAACTCAGCAAAAAAGATCGATCCGGATCGGTTAGACTTGAATTTACAGTATCGATAAGTTTCTTTCGAGTATTTTCAAAGTCTTCATATGTAAAAGCAATGTCAGACATTCCCTGAAACTGGTTATCAAAGGTGGTCCTTTGATCCAGCAGATGAGGCTGCAAAACCTCATACATTGTCCGCATATGGCTTACAAGTGCCTGAATGAAACCATATTTTACATTCTCATCATAACCAGATTCCTGAAATAATAAATACACATCAAACAGATCCCTGGGATGTTGCCTGTCAAGTGCTGCACATATTTTCCCACCGTAGAGTTCTGCTTCTGACACTACCTGAATTGCAGCAAACTTATTGAATCTTTCCTGCACCTTTTCATTTACCCGGAGTAATTTTGCTGGATAAAGATGGCCTCGTGTTATCGTGTTTACTTCAACTTTGATTTGTGCATTTTGAGATTGAACCAGCAATTTGACATCATTTCCTTCAATGGTATGATTATTAACGGTGATTCCCGGAATTGTTTTCATTAACCGCTCCCTGATCCTTCCAAGTGAATCAGAAATATTGGTCAGCGCAGTTTCTCTACCATCAAAGGGCAGATAGGTGAGATCAATATCCACAGACAACCGTGGCATGTTCCGCAGGAAGAGATTTATTGCTGTTCCGCCCTTCAACCCAAGAGTCTTCTCTTTTGCAACGTGTGGTATCACTTGCAGAAGCAGGTCAGCCTGATTTAAATATGATTGATTTATCATTATTCTGTCAATTCTTTGGGTACTGATATTTTGTACTTTGATATATAGACACCTCCTTTTACTATAACTCTGTCCCCGGTTCCTAATTCTATCCTGGATTGATCAACAAAGTCCAGCCACTGATGATTGGCTTTAGAAGCCATAAATAGAAACAGACGTTTTACTTTTATGGAGCTACAGTTTTCAAGCAACTCCTGCAGGATATTTGGGCGAAGATTTACAAGACCCTCAAATATTTGATAACATTCTATTATATCGAATCGATTGGGAGTCTGATATAAACATTCCAGTATTGCCCGTTCAGTGGATGATATTTTAAGTTTCATGGCATCCTGGGAATAATCGAATAAAGCAGAGTTTGCGGGTAGAAACTTTGTCTTCACATGTATTATCTGGTTGCTCCATTCCTGAACGAGAAACCATTTTGGCAACTTAACATATTGGGGTGTAAACAAATAGAGAGATTCCTTCTCCATCCGTACGTAATGGGATAATCCCTGAAGTGATATGGATGTTAAACCACCAACATGTAC
>JAFGOZ010000479.1 GCA_016926235.1 Bacteroidales bacterium
TATGCAAAGCAAATCTGCTTTAATTAATTCAAAAAGAAACTATTAGCAAAAGCACTTTGCATAAATAATTACTCTGCATAATGACAAATAATTATTCCGCTTGCATTTGCCTTGATTGCATATTGTAAGATTATCCTGACATCGGTAACGGTACCATTGATACCACCCTTCGATATTGATGCAATCCCAAGGACTTTATTTGACCTGGTCAATAGCATGAGCTTAAACTCCTCAATATGTTCTATTGAATCCAGGTCCCAACTTTCCATAAATATGTCAAATGCATCCTTTGAGCATTTGATTTGTAATCTTTGTGAAGCTTTAACCTTTGTCCTGTAGACGAGCTTTACTTCAGCAATGTTTATCTGTTGTGTTTTCATGTTATTTAGATTAGTGATTAATTAAAATGAAAAAGCCCGACTCCAAATTCCCGGGCTGAAATGTTGCAAATTGAAATTTTATATATAGATAGTTAGTATAAACTGCAATAGGAAACTGCTATTTAATGAGTTGTTATTATGTGATTTACGCAACCCTGGCGCATATAAAACGTATACAATATTGGAACACAGATCGTGTCAATTTAGTCTGGATTAGAGGTTCAGTTTGATCCGGATTAATCTTGCCAATTTAATAACACACAATAATGAAAATATTGAAAACGCAATTTAGGCTTAATGGTCTTCCATATACTTTATTTAAACGAAATGAGGTAGTGGCACTTTATGGTATCGGGGGAACCTATACAGATAAGATACTCCATTGGGAAGTTAGTAAAATATATATACGTAAAGACAAATACGGTGAAAGGGAACATATTGCAAAGAATGATGATTTTGGAAGAGACCGTTCCAGATGTTTCAACAGTAAAGACCAGGCAGAGGATTATTTTGATGAACTTACTTCTGAGTTGAGGATGGAGCGAATTCTATCGCAGGGGGTTGTAAAATATGCAGCAGGAGTACCTGAAGACCTTTTAGTAATACCTGAGGTCAGCTCAGTACAGTCCTTATATCCCTGACATGTATAATGGGCTTATTTCTATCTACCCTTAAAACTCCATAGGATTTTGGATGGTCAGATGATTTTATCTGGTTAATTATCTTTTATGCAACGAACGGACAGGCCATTAAGCAGGGGATAACCCATCCGTAATACGTCCTGAGAATAGTGAATTAATTCTCGAATCCGATAACTATCTGAATATACATTATAAGAAGAAGACCACCAATATCCAATATAACCAAGATATTCGAATTCACCATCGAAACTTCGACAGCCTCCTGGAAGAGCTGTAAAACCACTTTCGTTAGTCGATAGATTAGGAGGATACCAATGTATATTATCAGCCTCTTTGAGTTTACCTCCTGCGTAATAATATGGAACAAGGTAATCTGTTAAAGTTGTCCATTCCTCATCACTTGGTATGTGCCAACCAGTAGGGCATAAATTGCCATTACTGACTGCATAACCATTATACAAAGCACCATATATATTTTTGTATGTTGCTTCATCATTATAATACCAACAATATCCGGAGGTATAATGATTACTCCAATCTAAATCATTAGT
The DNA here is from genome assembly GCA_016926235.1 of Bacteroidales bacterium. The sequence continues at coordinate 1,573 of JAFGOZ010000479.1, forward strand.
AATCATAGGAATTAATTTTCCATCATTAAATTTTGTTGTTCTTAAATTTTCGGCCATCCAAGTCTGATTTCCAATCTGAATAGTTTTATAGATATTTCCCTCGATATCAAAAACATTTCCATAGGATAGATTAGGATTAAACAAGATTATTGGAGATACAGATGTTCTAAAACATAATTCATCTCCATAGGAGGTCCCAACATTATTTGTTGCAAAAGCCCTTAAATAATACAAAGTATTTGCATATAATGGTGTAATGAATTCAGTGAAACTCACCAGACCTGAATCATTTAAAGTGATGTTGTCAAAAATTGTGGGATTTTTGTTATTACTCCAACATATACCGCTTGACATAATAACAGTGCCTCCATCATATGTTATTTTCCCACCAGCAATGGCCCATGAACTTTTAATTTGTGAAACTGGAAGTGTGATAATTATAGGCAAGGCTGGTGGACTATTGCTATCTTTAATGCAGCGAATAGAAAGGCCAGTCTTTTTATGGGTGCTAAATCTATATACATCGCTGTTATCGTAGTTCACTTTCCGATACCAGGCTTCTGTGGTACTGCCATCTGTAGCACTCCAAAAGAAACCGGCGTAACCAATATTGCTGAAATAACCACTGGTGTTGGAACGACTACCTCCCGGGAGAGCTGAAAAACTGATAACATTGCGTTTTTCAGGATAATCTGTATTGCCAACTGCACCAGGATTCGTACTTGAAGCCCAAAGTTCAGTTGATGACAAAGCTTTAGCTATTTTGTTCGAGGTAGTTGTATTATCATAATTATAGCCGTTGGTAATCAGATAGTCTTCCATGATTTTCCATTCACCATCTGTGGGTACATGCCATCCAGTAGGACATATCTTGCCTGTATTCAAAGCATACCAATTGTACAAAGCACCATAAGTTTCTTTGTAAGTCGTTGCATCATTATTATAACAACAATAACCCGGGGTAGAAATATTTCCCCATTCATTATTATCCGTAACTAGTGGAATTGATGTTCCGTTATTATCTTTGGTTGTTTTCAGGTTTTCTGCCATCCACCACTGGCTCCCAATTTTTATTGTATTATAGATGTTGCCTTCAATATCAGATACTGTGCTCAATTCTCCCTGTTGAAAACGGTTTGAAAGTTTTAATGCTAAGAATCCTTTATTATCTATAAATCTTTGTTTTACGTTATAGATCACAAACTCAGCGTTATTCTCCGGGAAGGATCCTTTATCTGTTATTATCCAATTTGTTAATTCTGTTTCATCAGAAAAATTAAAAAAAGTATAATCCTTTGAAAATCCGGACAATTCATCCCAAGGATATACTTTTACCCATTCATAACATATAGAATCAGGGAGGTTATAGGGATTTAAGATTCCTCCCCAATCATATTTGTTTGTCCATATATTCATCATAATATATTGCTCATCTGTAAGACTAGATATATTACTGCCGATATCATCATCAGTAACCTTGTAGTATAGAGTATTATTAATATACCATTCTATATATTCAGGTGTCCAATCAAATCTGTACAATGAATCATCGTCATTAATTAGGGTTGAGAAATGTTTGTTTTTTGTTTCTTTAGTTTCTCCCGGGTAATGATAGGTAAATTGTACACTATCTCCAACAAATTCTATATCAATCTCCTGCTGAGAATCGTTATCTTTTTTATATGTAAAAAAACTACTAATGACTCCACTTTTCTTGGCAGGCTTCAACTTCGCTTCAAAACGGCCGTATTTAAAACTATTAATTGACTGTACCTCACCGCCTAAATATGGTTTATCGTTTATAGTTATAAAATCTGTCTTTGTATTCTCATTAAAACTACTTGAATTAACAACTTTTAGTCTGACAGAATAAATACCACTTGATTTATAAGTATGTTTTGGATTTTGTTCCAAGCTGTAATTTCCATCACCAAAATCCCAATACCACTTTAGAATAGGGCCATTAATAGATTGATCTATAAACTGAATGGAGTCATCAACAAATGCAAAAGTTTTAGTACAAGTAAAATCACTAATTGGGGATTGTGTACTGTAGAGATAATTAATGTATTCAATATCTTTAGGTGACAAGGAGTAATTCTGATAAACATATTTCCCATCGTTTTTTATTAACATACAATCCAATCGATAACCAAATTCATCCAATTTGCTTGCACTACTCTTCGAAGGATATATCATTATTGAATTATAATCTAATGTGTTTATATAAGTAGTTTTCTGCCTCTTAAATCTGAATTGTCGTCTCCAGCTTTGTTTAATATTTTCCCAAAATATGTCTAAATACTCATCTCTGTCACTTCTTGAGTGCTCATGAATCAGCCCAATGGTGTGGCCAAGCTCATGAAGTACATCATGTGTTTCTGCCCAATCAGGAAGGACTATCTCTTGCCTTCCTCCTATCATACCAAGCCGTGAATGCATTTCATTTACAGAAAGAGACCTGACAAATTCAACATAATTTGTCTCATCGGTTCTTTCAATAAACCGCAGATTTGTGTAATGGTCAAATTCCATTATTGCTCTATTAATCCTTGCTTTGTCTGGGAGATTATCACTGATTTTATAAAATACCGTATTATTTGTCCATCTATGTGTTATTGAAGCCAATCCAGATCCTTTTGATCCAATAGTGTCTTTTACCTGACTTTCATCAAGAATAATATCACCCTGAAAAATATATAATCCATTTATAAGATCACATAGAAGAGTATCACCTGCAATTATTAATGAAACAGTATCTCCATTTACACCTGGAAAAGCTTCTGCAATTTTTTGATCGTCTTTTATGCAACGAACTGAAAAACCAAATTCTTTTGGATAATTTCCCTGGCTTAAATCCGTGTAGTAATAACCCATCGTTCTGGCTAGTGCTCCTTGTGTAGAGCTTTCAGTAGTAGACCACCAGTAACCAAAATCTCTTATGTTAGAAAACGATCCATCGTAATTCAGCCTATGGCCACCTGGCAAAGCAGTGAAACCTGTTTCATTAGTTGCTCCAGTATTCTGGTTGCTCCAATGGCCGTTCCCTGTTTCTTTTAGCTTTCCTCCTGCAGTTTGTTCCCCTAAATATTCAATCAGTGTTGTCCACTCCAAGTCAGAAGGTACATGCCAACCAAGAGGACAGATTTTTCTACTATTAACGGCATACCAGTTATATAAACCACCGTAAATATTTTTGTTTAATGCCCCTTCATTATTATACCAACAATATCCAGGATTCTGTAGAGTAGTCCATTCACTATTATTAATAACTAATTGAATTTCTGCATTTTCATTATACTTAGTAGTCTTTAAATTTTCTGCCATCCAAACCTGTGTACCAATTTTAACAACTGGATAATTATTCCCATCTCCATCAGTACATTGGATAAAATAGAATTGAATTGTTTTACTTTCAGTTGGAACGTCTACTACTACTGTACTATAATTCCCTGAAATTCCTGTAAATTTTAACCTGTCTCCCGCATTATATTGCATCACTGTTTCTAGATTAATACCCTTTGCATCACTTTCTTTTTCCGGTAATATCATTTTGTTCTCAGGATCTTTTGTACTTTCATAAACAATTTTCGTATTATCACCTTGTGAACCGTAACTTATGAATATACTGCCGGTTGAATATTTACCGCAAATGGCCCTCGCGAAATAAATTCCTTCACTGATGTCTTGTATTCTGTAAATATGCCGACCTTCGGTAAGCATATCACTGGTTTGTGCAATATTCCTACCACATAGATCATATAGAGTAACCGTTGTCATTCCTGAAAGGAGCAGATCAAACTCCATCCTTGAATAACTTTTCATAGGATTGGGGTAAAATCTTATTTTACTAAGTGTATGTTCCAATACAGGTTCTATGTTTGAAATAACGGATACAAGATGTAATACATCCGCACCGTTCATTTCCAAGTTTGTCCCCTGAGTAAGATTTTCAACTCTAACAGAAGTAACCGTAGAACTAGCACCTGATCCAGTAAAATTGATCAGATAATTTTGTGCTTTAAGATTTGTAATTGTATTAACAAATAATACTAATAATAAGATCTTCAAAATGTGAATCAGTTTCATAGGAAATTGGTTTTTATTTTTCGATCTCAGATTGAATTGGGTATGCTATAAAATTATGAATTCCCAGATTAATTAAATATCAATTAATCAATTTTATGTCAATATAATATACCATATTGTCAAATTTTTTTTGGATTTTGTAAAAAATCCACCCACCCAGGTATTCCCCAGATGGATGAAATCAATACGGTTAGTTTTCAGGGGTTCTTGAGATTTTATAGTTGAGGTGAACCGTCTCAAAATAACCGAAAACAAAATGCAGCTTAACTCAACTGTTTATCCCGGTATGTTGGTGAAAACTTTCGGCGCCGGTCAGAAACGCTGCCAATTGCCGGTCAGAAGCGCTACCATTAAAAATATGATAAATTGAGTGGTTTGAAAAAATA